>JBJECY010000065.1:0-2122 GCA_051871515.1 Muribaculaceae bacterium
TAAAGGCGAAATCTACAAAACCAAGAACCTGCGCAACATGACGCTCATGCAAATGTTCCCCGACCCCGACGACCTGAAGCATGCACAAGACAGCATTGAGGCTCGCTTAGTGTCGTTCGACAAGAACCTGTGGGTGCCAACGCGTGAAGAGCTGCAAGCCCGCGCCGAAGCCGCAGAAGCAGCCGACACCACTCTTATCAAGAGCCGCGACGAGGGCAAGACGGTGAAACGTGCCGCCACCAACAAGCGCGCCAAGAGCAAAACCACCGAGAAGAAACAAACAAAGGTGAAAACAGTAAAGACACAATCATCGGCAACACGCAGCGTGCGCGCCCGCAAATAAAAAAAACTGATTAATCATCAAAACCACATATCACCGGAAAGATAGCATTATCACAAGCTTTCTTTCCGGTGTTTATTTATATGATTATCATTCATTTACCGCAAAATGACGTAACTGGCAAAATCACACCCAGTCAGCCCCAACCATTACTATTTGCCACATTTTTCGCCCAAAACATTGCATTTTTGCCGATTAATCAATAACTTTGTAAAAAATTAGCACAATTATTAACAAAAATCATACACTATTATGTACAATTATTTACACAAACTTCTAATCTTAATCCTCTCATTATTCACAACTTCAACCACAATTAATGCTGCATCTTACATCACCCGAGACGGTATTCGCTATGTCTATAACAGCGATAAGACCGAGGTGAGCGTTACATCTTTGAAATCGCCCGATGTTTACATTGGCGATATTATTATCCCCGAAAGCATTGTCAACTCATCGAACGAAGTTATACCAGTGGTGGCAGTGGGCAGCAGCGCATTCAATGATTGCATTGATTTGACATCGGTGAGCTTGCCTTCAACAGTAACTAAAATTGGTGATTATGCTTTCGACGGATGCGAAGGTCTCAAATCAGTTGTTATGGATGGCGTTGAGACCATTGGGCACTGGGCTTTTCGCAACTGTTATGCATTAGAGAACCTCACTTTTGGCAACAATCTCACCACTATTGGCAACTATTGCTTCGACAAGAACTATAAAATGGTAGAAATCACCATTCCGGCATCAACAACACTGATTGGCGGTTTCGCTTTTGAGGGCAATCCGCAACTCACAAAGGTTACTTGTATGTCAGTTAACCCACCTGAAATCAAAAAAGGATACCTCGACGGAGAAGAAATATATACTATCTTTGACGACACCGATTATAGCGGAAAAACCCTTTATGTTCCACTGGGTGCAACCGACAACTATAAGTCGAAACTCGGGTGGAACTATTTCCCCGAAATCAAAGAATTTGACCCGTCAGGCATCTCAGTCGCCAAACGTGCGCTCACTGCCATCTGTGCACAAGGTGGCAATAGCATCGCTGTCACCAGCGCAGCCAACATCAACATTCAAGTGGTTAACCTTAACGGTCAAGTGCTTCGCAACATCAAAACATCAGAAGGAACAACCATTATAAACGACCTTCCAAAAGGCATTGTTTTGGTCAACGGAATTAAAGTGTTGGTAAAATAAAACCACACTCCAAAAACATTCGCATCACCCACGAGGCTGCGCCAAACTGAACTGCACCCCAAAAGTTTTATGTCTAACTTTTGGGGTGCTATTCACATTGTATCATTTGTTTGTCACACAAACTCTCACATATCAAACTAAAATAATTGGTCCTCGCTGGCTTTAAGCATTTTTACATTCGCTTATAATCTATTCACACCAAATTTGTGTTATTCCCTTGAGGGTTTTTCCCCTTATAAAACGAATAATCAACATTAAATTTGTAAAACTATGAACATAAGCAAAAGAATGCAAGATGCGTTTAACGCGCAAATCACATGCGAGATGTATTCATCGAACCTATATCTTGAAATGGCTTTCTGGTTCCGCAAAGAAGGCTGGAAAGGGTTTGCCAACTGGATGTTTAAGCACAGCAACGAGGAAAAGAAACACGCCCTTGAGATGGCACAGTTTGTGCTCGACCGCGGCGGCGAGGCTCATGTGGGCGCCATCAAAAGCGTTTGCGGAGAATACACCGACCCTAAAGACGTGTTTGAGAAAACAATGGCTCACGAGCAGAAAATCACTGAGATGATTAACGCT
>JBJECY010000066.1:0-9900 GCA_051871515.1 Muribaculaceae bacterium
GAGCAAACTGCCCTGAAAGAAAAATACGAAAATACGAATGATACTTCTTCGCCACGGTATTTTTTTAACAAGATCAGAGATGAACTGCGTAAAGATGGCGGTTGGGCAGATATTGACAGAGATATTAAGGGTAACACAGTGAAAAGCCGTGTTACAGAGGATTTTGTAAAGAAATTAGCTAATAAAGAAGAGCCGATAGAAACAGATGATGTTTTGCAACAAAGGCTAAATGATGATTTTAGCCTATATACTCAAACCAATGAAGCTCAGGAAATTGTGTGGGAACCAATACCATTAGAATTGTCTGCAGATTTGAGTACTGTAAATGCACTGCTGGAGAAAAGGGTTGAGAAACCTGAATTGAGTGACCGAGAACGAAGACTTCTGAATTTTCTCCAGGGACATACAGGTCACTATTCTACAGATGCTACAAGGCAATTGACAGAAGAAAAGTGGCCTTTCTGTCCTTTATGTCTCAGGGAGGTTGGTGAACAGGATTATGTGAACATTGGTGACACATTGAAACAATTACTAAACAAAGAGTCCGAATTATATAACAAAGAATTAGATACAGCTATAGAGTGGTTCCCAGATGTGGCAACGACTTTGCCCGTATTCCCTAATAATTTAAATTTAAAGGAAATTAAAGATGTTCAAATTGCAATAGAGCAGTTGAATAAAGATGTAGCTACAATAAAGAATAAAATCAATGTCAGGAAAAAGGACATTTATGGAACGATGGAGGTCTCATTTAATGTAGCAGAGATGAATAGTTATATTGCACATGTGGCAAGTTACAAGAACGCAATAGAAACCCTTAGAACGTGTGTCGCAACTTTTAATCGTTCAGTCAATGAACGAAAGAAACTTAAGGAAAAAGTGTTGCAAGAAAATGAGCTACTTGCAAGAAAGCGTTTAAATACGTTGCTGAATGGGTACAATAGTGCAAGCAAAGCCTATGAAAATTGTATGAAGACCCTATTGGAACTGTACGAAGAAAAAAAGAAAATTGAAGGTGAGATAAAAGACTTGAAAGCTCAGATTGAAAGGACTGACATTGCATTGAACTACATCAATGAGCAATTACAATACGTGTTCTATAGCGACAAGAAGGCAAAACTAGTTGCTGGAGATGGTCGCTACAAATTGAAGATACGTGGAAGAGATGTGCCACCTAAGAAAATTAGTGTTGGCGAGAGAAACGTACTTGGATTATGTTACTTTTTCGCAAAACTGTTCAGCAATAAAAAAAAGAGGACAGATACAAAGAAGAAGTACTACTAATATTAGACGATCCTATATCAAGTTTTGACTATGGAAATAGGCTGGGTGTAATGTCTCTGCTTCGTTATCAGTTTAATAATATCAAAAATGGCAACTCTAATAGTAGGATTTTGGTCATGACTCACGACCTGCGTTCTGCTTTTGACTTGGCAAAAGTTCGTTCCGAACTAAAAGGCGGTAAAGGAAATTCATCTGATAGAAAGTTCTTGGAACTTGTAAATAAGCAACTAAAACCACGTCAAGGTAATAACGAGTACAAAAAGCTATTGGAGTCAGTTTATGACTATGCAAAGAATCCAATAGATGACGAAGACGAGTATGTGGAAACAAGCATCGGGAACACTATGAGAAGGCTAATCGAAGCTTTTTCAAGTTTTTGCTATAATACGAGTTTTGAAGAAATGATGTGTCGTGAGGGCGAGCTTAATGCTATTTCGGAAGAGAAGCGAAAGTACTATGAGAACTTTATGTGTAGATTGGCATTAAATGGAGAAAGCCATATGGAGGAACGCGTGTACGCATTAAATACTATTACTCCTTATTTCACAAAGCAAGAAAAGGTACAGACAGCAAAGAGCCTCTTGCTTTTTTTAAACTACATAAACAAAGAGCATCTGTCTTGTTATTTGGGCAAAAACAAAGAGGAAGATGAAGACAGAATGGCAGAAATCGAAAAATGGAAGTTAGAAGAAGCGAATTGGATAAATATATAACATTTATAGCCGCATCTATACTCCTCATTGGTAAATATGTGGTAGCAAGTTGTGCCAGGTTGAAGTTGTTGCCCAATAGCTATTTATTCTCTTATATCATAGCAAAAAGATTGGCTAGTTTTCAGATCTAACATTTAGACGTAATCTCATAATTAAAAGGCATAATCATCGTCTCTGAACTCTAAGGTAAAACTGCGATAGAATGTCGTAGTTTTACCTCACAATAACAGAAACGTTCATAGGAATTAACTGCTCAAAAACTGCACATTTTTATGCTTTTTGTGGTTTCGCAAAGTTAAAAGTGTTAAATCTTCGATTTTTTATCGCTCATAGAATCTACGTATTCACTGTTCTGCCGTTTAATGGTGAAAATACTGATAGATAACTAGTTATAGATTCGCTGGCTGCAGCGGTTTGAAGAAGATTGTGATTCCAAAATCGACGAATGTTGGTTTTGGTGCTTTTGCTTCCTGTGGTAAAGTTGAGATGATACGGAAATAACGGTTGCTGCCGCTCAGGTTATTTGACATTTTCCGACGTTTTGTTGGCCTCAAGAAATTGCGCTTTTAGGACTAAGGTTGGGAAAAGTGTAATTTCTACATCTTCTATGTCGAATAATAGTGGGGTTGGTGATAATCCGCAGGTTTCGTTGCGCTACACTATCGGTTATGTATGGTTAGCCATTTTCGACGGTTGTTACTCGTTGGGCGTATTCGATACGCCCCTACGGGGTGCGCACTCGTCATGCCGATGAATTAGAAAGGTTTTTGGAAATATAAATTAATCAGGCACATCGGGCGGAGTGACTTGCCGATGTGCCTGATGGTTGTTATTGTGTTATGCTTAATGTTGCGCGGTTCTTGGCTTGGCAGGGCTGTATCGCATGAGCGAGGTGCTCCACCGAGCGGAAACGGCTATTTCGCTTTTTTGAGCATATATTCCACAAATGGAGTGAGGTGCTTGTTGCCGAGGCGGGCGTTGTAGTCTTGCTTGCCAATGCCTTCAGCCATACCTTCGAGGGCAACGATGTTGAATTCGGCGCCGTAGGTGAGCGATTTGGCTTCGGCAGCGGCTTGTGCGTAGGCTTGCGACTTGGCGTCGCCGGCAGGCATGGCAGCCACGTCGATGAGTTGGCTGAGCACGGTGGCGGTGTGGCGCAGTTTAAGCAACCATGGGCGGATGTCGGCGTGGAAGAGCACCATTGAGGTGTCGGCTTCGATGCTAAGGGTGTTCACCTTGTTGCAGTCAGCCACGATGGCAGCCAATTCGGCTTTGAGAGCCGATGCGTTACCATTGTTCTTATAGCCATCAATGAGTTTACCCATGCTTTCAGGGTCGTTGATGCGCAGGTAAGGCAAGATGTGAGCCAAAGGTTTGGCGTAATTCTTGCCAACGGCAGCCACGAGGGCAGCGTTCCAACTCTCCTTGTTGTTGAAAGTGGCGTTGTTCCAGGCATAATCGGCAGCACTGAACAGAGGAATCTTGGCTATTTCGCCCTGTTGCATAGGGTTGCAGAGCAGCGAAGCGCAGCCTTCGAGATTCTCGGGCAGGCGAGCATCGTTATCGATTGCCGGCATGTCGATGAAGTTTGAATACATATCAACAGGGAAAGTGTAAGCGTCGGCGTTATCGTTGCATGGATAGTTCCACCACCAAGCCACCGGGCGACCGAGGTCTTCTTCCACAATCTTGAGGTCGGTGTTGTTAGGCACTGACCACACAGCCTTGCCGGTGATGTAGATTTGCGTTTTGGCAGGAGTGTTTGAGAGGGCAGAGAAGAAGTTTTTGCGACCCTCAGCCTTAGTCCAGCCGTAAGCATAGAGTTGAGGCACAAAATGCAGCGGCTTCACGGTGTCGGCAGCCACAGCGCCGGGTTGGTTCCACTTCTTGTCGATTGCGTTTTGCAAGTCGGTGAGTCGCTTAGCGTTGAGTTTAAGAGTTGGTTCGTCGTAAGGCACGCCCACGTCGTCAACAAAGCATCCAAACTGACGCACTCCAAG
Organism: Muribaculaceae bacterium; assembly: GCA_051871515.1. GTDB lineage: Bacteria > Bacteroidota > Bacteroidia > Bacteroidales > Muribaculaceae > SFTJ01. The sequence continues at coordinate 3,998 of JBJECY010000066.1, forward strand.
AGAGTGCATAGCCTCAAACTTCTCCATGATGCGGTCAATCACGGTGTCGTCGTTGCCAGTGAAAGCCACTCCCGGGTGGATTGCCCAGATGAAATTCACCTTAGTGGCAACCGACACTTCACACATCTGCTTGATGTCGGCTGCGGTGAAGCAACCCATCGATTTCTGTTCGGCGGTGAGTTTGTCGGGGTAAGGCTGTCCCCAGAATCCCGAGTGATAAGGGTCGCTCTTAGCACCGTACATATATGAATTCATCTTATAGCGCATCATAAAGCGAAGCAGGTCTGCTGTGACGGCGGCTGAATAAGGCACACCGTAGTAGCCTTCAACCACGCCACGGTCTTTGATGTCAGCATAGTCGTAGATGGTTACGCAAGCCATGTTGCTTGTGCCGCCGTCGAGCATCTGCTCAAGGCTGGCGATGCCAAAGAACACAGCATCGGTGTTCTCGCCCAAAATCAGCAGCTGGGCGTTACCGCCTTTCTGCGCGGTGAGCGAGATGATGTGGCGGTCGAACTTGCCGTTGGCAAAGATGTCGCGTTTCAGGCGCAGTTGTTTTGCCAGTTTGTCGGCAGCGCCCTTCGAACCGTTCACGCCAAGGTAGATGTTTGTACCGGTTTTAGCCGGTTTGGCGGCAAACTCGGCATCGATGCCATGCTGCTTGAGCACGTCGCAAAGGCGAGCCTTGGTGGGTTCGTCGATGCCTGCTTCGGCAACCACTGTTACGGCTGAGCCGAATGAGCAAGTTGCATTGTCCACGTTCTGCTGATGCGGAATGGGGTAGATGGTGTAAGCCTCGGCAGCCCACAGGCTAAAGGCGCACACTGCCATTGTCATCAACATGATTTTTCGCAAGTTTTTCAAAATCATAATTTTAATGAGTCTTTTTATTGGTTAGTAAAAAATGATTGTTTTCTCGGTTAACTGGGGTTTATGTGAGTTGAAGCTAATGCAACTGCTTCAAACATTATGCAAAAATATCAATTTTCTGCCTAATGGCATAATTTGAATGTGATAAAGTTGCCGACGCTTGAAATATTTTGAATGAAAAGCTTGTGATTCTCAGCGTGATATGCTAAATTTGTGAAAGTGCGAGATAACACTGATTAGGGAATCTTTAATAGGTGAATGAATATGAACGACAACAACGACGGACGCAATTTTTTGTTTTGGCTTTTTCTGTATGACTATATTGACAGGCGCGGAGGTCTTTATTGCGGTCCCAGAAAAGAGACTTTCATCTCGCGTGTGTTTGGTGCTATTGCGTATGTTTTTAAGTTCTTTTTCTATTGTTTACTCTCTGCCGTTGCCATTCTGATAATCTTAGGACTGTTTTACCTTTTAGTGACGTGGCTTGACACATTGTTTATATAAGCCGATTGCTGGTTTTGCGGTAGCCGCCTATGCGGTATGGCGAAGCAATTTATGCGCGAGGTTTGGCTGTGCGTGTTGCACGGGTTGCGAAAAAGTGTTAACTTTGTTTGGCATAAACCAACGATGTGCATTAAAATAGGACAATGGACGTTATGGCAACACAAGCAATGATAACTAACCCGGTGCTGATATTCTTTTTGGTGCTGGTTATAATCTTGTTTGCGCCGTTGCTGCTGAACATGATAAGGGTGCCGCATATAGTGGGCTTGATAGTGGCAGGCGTGGCTGTGGGGCCTTATGGGTTTCACCTGCTTGACCGCGACAGCAGCTTTGAGATATTCGGTCAGGTTGGTTTGCTATATTTGATGTTCTTGGCGGGCCTTGAGATTGACATGTTCCACCTGAAGCTGAACTTGCGGCGAGGGCTGTGGTTTGGCTTGCTCACGTTTATGGTGCCTATGCTCATTGGCACGCTTGCCAGCGTGTATCTGCTGCACCTCGATTGGGTGGTGTCGTTGCTCATGGCATCGATGTATGCTTCTCACACACTGATTTCTTATCCTGTGGTGGCGCGTTTCGGCATCACCAAGAGTCCGGCGGTGCTGATTGCCATTGTGGGCACCATTGTGGCAGTGATAGGCGCTCTGCTTGTGCTTGCCATGGCGGTTGATGTGAACCGTCACGGCGGATTTAATGTGATGAGTCTGCTATGGATTCTGCTTAAATTGGCGGCTTATTGCGCAGCGTTGCTCTATCTGTTCCCGCGTTTGGCACGATGGTTCTTCAGGAAATACAGCGACAATGTCACGCAGTATGTGTTTGTGCTTGCCATGGTGTTTATGGCGTCGTGGATGGCTCAGGTGATTGGGCTTGAGGCTGTGCTTGGCGCGTTTTACGCCGGATTGTTGCTTAACCGCTTTGTGCCCAATGTGTCGCCGTTGATGAACAGGATTGAGTTTGTGGGCAATGCGTTGTTTATACCATATTTCCTTATTGGCGTAGGTATGATGGTTGACGTGGGCGTGATTGTGCAACGCGACACCATCTTTGTTGCGCTCAATATGCTGCTGATTGGTTTTGCCGGCAAGTGGCTTGCGGCGTATGTGGCTCAAAAACTGTTTGGCATGCAGGCTGCTGACCGCCAAGTTATGTTTGGGCTTACCACTGCTCACACGGCGGTGGCTCTGGCGGTGGTGACCATTGGCTATAACATGCTTATGCCCGACGGCACGCGCATGCTGGGCAGCACGGTGCTCAACGGCACTGTGGTGATGATACTTGTGACGTGCGCGTTGGCTCCGATAATCACGTCGGGGGCGGCTGCGAGGGTTAAGCTGCGAATGCTCAGTGAGGGCCGAGAGTCGGCAGGAATGCCGCGGCGTAGGCTGATGAGCACCCTCATTCCGGTGAGCAACCCGGTGACCGCTGCCAGCCTGGTTGACTTGGCGCTGATGATGAAGCGCCGTGCCACCAGCGACTCAATTTTTGCGCTGCATGTGCGCAACGACAATAGCGCTCAGAGCAAGACCATAGGCGAGAATGCTTTGCGTCTGGCGGGCAACACTGCCGCGGCTGCCAATGTGCAGATGGCTACGATTGAACGCTATGACATGAACACCGTGGCAGGCATTGTGAATGTGGTGAATGAGCGTGACATCAGCGACGTGGTTGTGGGCATGCATTTGCGCGGTAGCATTGTCACCGACAGCTATCTGGGAAACAAGATTGAGGCACTGCTGCGTGAGGTGAACAAGATGGTGATAGTGTCGCGGTGTTATGTTCCCGTCAACACGCTCATGCGCGTGGTGGTGGCTGTGCCTGAGAAGGCCGAGTATGAAACCGGGTTCGACGCTTGGGTGATAAGGGTCGCCACATTGGCATCGCGCATTGGCTGCACGCTGGTGTTTAGGTGTCCGGCGGCTATGAAACCCCTCATCCGTGGCGTGATACATAACGAGCACATTGACGTGGTTCAAGAGTATGTTGATTTTCAGGATTGGAACGACTTTGCGTTGCTTGCCAACAGCATACAGGACGATGACCTGCTGGTGGTGATTGGCGCTCGCCACACTTCGCTGTCGTTTAACCCGGTGATGGATGATTTGCCCGGGCTTTTGGGCCGATATTTTTCTCACACTAACTTGCTCCTTGTCTATCCCGAGCAGTTTGGCGAGTCGCCTCGTTTGGTGTCGTTTAGCGACCCAATGACCAGCGATATCAACTCGTCGTCAACTATAATCACGCGCCGCATGCGCCTGTGGCATAAATGGCTCACTCACCGCAAGCATTAAGGTGCTGTGAGTGTGCGGTTTGTGAAAATCGCTATTGAGGCTGAGTTGACCATTTTTGGCATTTTACAAATCTGTTAAGATGCGAAAGTTTCCCAAAAAAATTTTTAAAATACACATTATCAAGTAGTTGCATTTTTAGAAAGTGCAAAAAGTTTTCCAAAACAAAAATTTGTTGATAAATAAATTGATTAATTCTTGCAAATTTGTTTGCAATTATATAACTTTGCAAACGTAAAAAAGAGCAAAGCCACAATAGGCTTACTAAGATACAAAAACCATACTTATATAGAACAATCATTAAAAAATTTAGGGACAAATGATTCAGACCGTTGTAAAACGAGATGGGCGAATTGTGGGCTATAACGAGGAGAAAGTAAAAGCTGCCATTCGCAAAGCAATGCTTCAGACCGAGAAGGGTGAAGATGAAAGCCTAATTATGCGTATCGTTGACCGAATCACCACAAGGGGTAAGGAAAACATGGAAGTTGAGCAGATTCAAGACATGGTTGAAGATGAATTGATGAAGAGCTCACGCAAAGAAGTTGCAAAGAAGTACATTGCCTATCGCGACCAACGCCGCATAGCTCGCAATGCCAAGACTCGCGACGTGTTTCTTGAAATTATCAATGCTAAGAACAACGATGTTACTCGCGAGAATGCCAACATGAATGCCGACAGCCCGGCAGGAATGATTATGAAGTTTGCCAGCGAAACCACCAAGAGGTTTGTTGATGACTATCTGCTTTCGCCCGAGTCGAAAGAGGCGGTGCGCGGCAACTATCTGCATGTTCACGACAAGGACTATTATCCCACCAAAAGTCTCACTTGCGTGCAACATCCGCTTGACAATATTCTCAAATATGGTTTCACGGCAGGTCACGGCGAGTCGCGCCCGGCAAAGCGCATTGAGACTGCCAGCGTGATTGCCTGCATCTCGCTTGAAACCGCCCAAAATGAGATGCATGGCGGCCAAGCCATCCCGGCGTTTGACTTCTATCTTGCCCCTTATGTGCGCCAATCGTACATTGAAGAGGTTAAGAACATGGAGAAATATACCGGCGAGAACTACACCCACCTGTATAACTGTGAGATTGATGACTACCTGAGCCGTCCTCTTGATGGGCTTGAGGGCGATGCGCGTGTGCTTCAGCACTGCATCAACCGCACCGTGGCTCGTGTTCACCAAGCAATGGAGGCGTTCATCCATAACATGAACACCATTCACTCGCGCGGTGGCAACCAGGTGGTGTTCAGCTCAATCAATTATGGCACCGACACTTCGGCTGAAGGACGATGCATCATTCGCGAGCTGCTCAAATCGACCTACGAGGGCGTGGGTAATGGCGCAACTGCCATTTTCCCAATACAGATTTGGAAAAAGAAAAAAGGCGTGAGCTATCTGCCCGAGGACCGCAACTACGACCTCTATCAGTATGCTTGCAAGGTTACTGCCCGCCGTTTCTTCCCTAACTTTGTGAACCTCGACGCCACATATAATTATAACGAGAAATGGCGCGCCGACGACCCTGAACGTTATAAATATGAGATAGCCACTATGGGCTGCCGCACACGCGTGTTTGAGAACCGCTTTGGCGAAAAGACCTCGGTGGGACGCGGTAACTTGTCGTTCTCAACCATCAACATTGTGAAGCTGGCGCTTGAATGTCGTGAGATTGAGGACAAGACTCAACGCATTGACATGTTCTTTGCTAAGCTCGACAATATGCTTGAGGTGACCGCTCGTCAGCTGTGCGACCGCTACGACTTCCAAAAGACTGCCCTTGTGAAGCAGTTCCCGTTGGTGATGTCGAAGCTGTGGAACGGTGCTGCCGGTCTCGACCGCAACGACACCATACAATCAGTTATCAACCAGGGAACCCTGGGCATTGGCTTCATTGGCTTGGCTGAGTGCTTAATAGCATTGGTGGGCAAGCATCATGGCGAGAGCGATGAGGCTCAACAGCTTGGCTTGAAGATTGTGGCCTATATGCGTGACCGCGCTAATGAGTTCTCTGAACGCTATCAGCACAACTTCAGTATCCTCGCCACCCCGGCTGAAGGTCTTTCGGGCCGATTCACCAAGGGCGACCGCAAGAAGTTTGGCGTGGTTCCGGGTGTTACCGATAAGGACTATTACACCAACTCAAACCATGTGCCGGTTTACTATCATTGCAGCCCTCGTCACAAAGCTGAGATTGAGGCTCCGTATCACGACCTCACTCGCGGTGGACACATCTT
>JBJECY010000067.1:0-2038 GCA_051871515.1 Muribaculaceae bacterium
TAACGCTCTTGCCGACGTCGCCGACGAGGAGCACGACCGCGCTTCAGTAAACTTCATCGACGAGTTTATCCTCGAACAAGTGGAAGAAGAAAAGTCGGTTCGCGACATCCTCAACCTGTTCCGCCATCGCGACGGACACACCGTTGCCACTATCGACGACATTGTTGGCTGCTCAGAAGAAGACTAACCAATTAGGCTAACTGGGCAATATCAAACGGCAGCACACGCTCTCTTTTCAGTACAGAGCATGTGCTGCCGCTTTTATTTGTGTTATCGGCTTACAGTGTAGCAATCACTTGCTTTTGCCGTCCTGCTGTTGTTCTTGTTCAAATTTGCGAGCACGTCCACTAAGCACCATTCCAAGAACCACCAACGACATGCCCAAAGGCAAATGAGTTGAACCTCCGTTCATCATTGATGAAATCACGAAACATAAACCGCTAATAGCAAAGCAAACAGCTGCCAAGCGAAAGTAATTGAATTTTTTATTTTCCATTGTTGTTATTGTTTTTTGTTTATTATTCTTTTTTTTGACCATTAGACGCAACACCTGAACAAAAAATCACACCCATCAAAGCAAAAAATTCACTTTTTTCAAAAAAACGTCGGCATGCTAAAAAAGATACCGTTTCTTATTCTTGAATATTTTCGTTAACTTTGAGCCAATAAAAGCCCCACTTGCTGCCAAGCGCGTTTGTGGGGGAAAACCGAAATAACACATTAGAAGAAAAAAGTAAATTGTTGAGAAAATGAACATTTCAAAGAATTGGTTGCTGTGGCGGCTGGGCTGTTTGCTGGCTGCTGTGGCATTATGCTGTGCCGGTGTTAATGCCAAGAGCAACACCTCCACCAAGTCAAAGGGATTGAAAGGTAAAGTTATCTATGTGAACGCCGGTCATGGCGGTTGGACGGCAAACGACCGCCCATTGGCAACCATCAACCACGAGGTGATGGACACTCTGGGGTTCTTTGAGACCAAAACCAACCTGTGGAAAGCACTTGAGCTGTGCCACAAGCTGCGCGCGGCAGGCGCTCAGGTGGTGATGTCGCGCACCAAGAATGGCTACGTCACCCGCGGTCAAGCCAACGCCACCCCACTCGACCGCGTGGAAACCGATGCCGACGAAAACTCTCAGCAGCAGATTGTGGGACTGGAGCGCATTGCCTGCCAAGTTGATTCGCTCAACCCCGATTATTTCATCTCAATTCACAGCAACGCCCACAAAGACGGTTCGCCGGTCAACTATTTAGTGCTGATGTATCGCGGCGAAACAGGCAAAGAATATGCCCCGGGCAGCATTGAACGTGCCCAACAGGCGTTCCCATATATTTGGGACAATCCGCTGAGCAGTTGGACCTCATCGAGCCCTGAAGACCCCTATATTGCCGGTGACATCACTTGGATGGGAGGCACGGCACCCGGCAAAGCCAATAAATTGGGTTACACCGGCTTTCTGCAAGTGCTCAAACACCGTGTGCCCTGCTTTCTTGCCGAAGGCTCGTTTCACAGCTATCAGCCCGAAAGGCACCGCCTGCTCAACCGCGACTATTGCCGCATGGAAGGCGTGCGCTATTACCGCGCCATCAACGCCTATTTTGGCGGCAAGCCCGAGAAAACCGGCTATATAGTGGGCGAATTGAAAGATGCCGTGGAGATTATTGACCATCCATTGTTCAATTACCAAAAAGACAGTTTCGACCGTTTTCGCCCCATCAACGGAGCCATGGTGTATTTGGTTAACGACAAAGGCGTGACGTTTCGCGCCTATCACACCGATGGCGAGTGGAACGGAGTGTTTGTGTTTGATGGCGTGAAACCCGGGCGTTACACCCTGCGCATTGAGGCATACGGCTATCACAACCGCACCGAGCAAATCACCGTTGAGCCCGACCGCACCACCTACGTAAAATCACAACTTCGCAAAATAATAACTAAATGACAAACAGCCCATTTTTTGCACGATAAACTTTTAATATAAAAAACTATTGCTGTCCGATAAAGATTTTTTGGGGAGGTGAAAAATTAGGGCTGATTCCA
>JBJECY010000068.1:0-9375 GCA_051871515.1 Muribaculaceae bacterium
ACGCAACCTTTTTAATGGGGATTTGAATCGTTAAAAATTTCCGTGGACAGTAGTGAATAAAGACCAGTCCCTGGTATGCTTGTATTAACATAGGTTCCTCGAGGTCCGGTCGTAACGCTGAACCCCTTGCATCCAAAAGATGTGCTTACGCCTCTATTGCTGATATTGGCGTATATTCTTGGTGCAATTTTATTTCTTTTGCGATAATTCATTGATTTATATATTGGGAAGTTTATATTACTTGTAGGTGCTCTTCATTTAGTATGATAATGTCATAATAATCCTTTGGGAAATTCTGATTTTCGAGCTATCCAACTAATTTCAAAGTTTAATGTATTGAAAGTAAAGGTACTAAAAATTTGCTATTAATGTAAATAGCAAAGATGTGTTTTTAGCATATACCGTCTTCTTATTTCAGTTTCAAGTTCTAAATATATAGCTTCATTATATAAAACGCCTTATACTAATAAATCATTATCGTGACTATATGTTTTATTTGTGTTAATTATTCTTAATTACTTCGGCATAAATAACATCTTTGGTTGACAAAACAATTTATTTTGGTAATTTTGTAAACCACCAATAACATTGATACAATCAAACTAATTGACAAATCATGAGTAATATCTTTTCTATTAGACTAAAACAGGCACGAATAATGAGAGGTCTGTCAATGGAAGGCTTATGCGCAAAGGCTAACAATAAGATAAGCAAACAATCCATCTCTAAATATGAATCTGGCAAAATGATGCCAGATAGTAACTCATTAATTTTGTTGTCAAGAGCGTTGGAGGTTAAAGTGGACTATTTTTTCAGAGCATATTCAGTATCCATTGAAAAGATAGAGTTCCGCAAAAAGTCAAAATTGGGTACCAAACAAATTGATGCCATAAAGCAAATTGTGAAAGATAAACTTGAAAGGTATTTTGAAATTGAAGAACTAACTGGAATAAACCCACAATTCAAATTTTCATACGATAATATATCTGTTATAGACGAAAATGACGTCCGTCAAATAGCGAGCAAAGTGAAGAATGATTGGAAATTGGGAGAAGATGGTATCAACAATTTGATTGAAATTTTAGAAGAAAATAAAATCAAAGTAATGGAAATAGATGCACCTTCTTCTTTTGATGGATTAAGCGGTTTTGTTAATGAGTACAATCCAGTAATCGTTTTGAACATGAATTTTTGTAGTGAACGCAAACGTTTTACTGCACTGCATGAATTGGGCCATTTGTTGCTGTCATTTGATGATTCAATTAGCACCAAAGATATAGAGAGATTTTGTAATCTATTCGCTAGTGAAATGCTAATTTCATCGGACATTTTCATGAATAAAATTGGACATAATAGGCACGATATTTCTTTAAAAGAATTAATTGATATTCAAAAACAATTTGGTATATCCATAGATGCACTAATGTACAAAGCAAAAGAATTGAATATAATAACCGAATCGCGATATAGTTCTTTTCAAAAGAAAAAAAATGTTGTTGAACAATTTAAACGTTCAGTAGAAGAGAGCCGTTCTAAGGAAGAAAATTGTAATAGATTTGTACGATTAGTCTATAGAGCTTTGGCTAGTGAAATAATTTCAATATCCAAAGCTAGTGTTTTGTTAGACACCTCGGTGGAAGATGTTAGAAACCAATTAAATCTGGTGTAATATGGAGAAAGTTGTTGTCAATGATACAAACATCTTCATTGATTTGTTTTCCATTGGATTAATTGATGAATTATTCAAATTACCTTTCTCTGTTCATACGGTGGATTTGGTTCTTGAAGAAATTACTAATAATCAGCATAAAAGAATGTTACAGCAGTTCATCGATGAAGGACTGCTGAAAATAGGGTCAATAAAAGGAGATGAATTTGACACAATAATAAAACTTCAAAGTTCTGCCGGAGGAAATGTTTCATTTGTAGACTGTGCCGTTTGGCATTATGCAGAAAAGAATAATTACACCTTATTGACAGGTGATAGGCAATTGAAAAATAAGGCTTTAAGCCACAATGTAACAGTTAAAGGTATCATATACCTATTTGATGAATTTATTCGGTGTAAAGTACTAGAGCCTCGATGTGTAGCTATAAAGTTGAAAGAGCTATTAGATATTAACCAAAGATTGCCTAAAAGAATAATACAAGAGCGTATTGATAAATGGTGTAATCTATAACTCTCGAAACATTTATAGAACATGTTTCCGTAAACAAAATTCTGCGAGGTCTTGTCCGCATGCGAACGAGCACCGACTTCGCCGACAAGCACTGCAAGCCCACTCGCTAGGGCTTCGCCGTTCATACCAACGCTACAAAATTCCTGTTGTCGGGAAAGCATAACTTTCCCTATACAGGAATTTTTCCGCTACAATATACAATGCATCAAACGCATCTGTACCATCTGTTCGGTGTTCGTGGAGGTCTTTTTCTGATTCGGCAAGTTTTTCGCCGCCTCTATCCTTGCGGAAACAGTTAGGCACCTAAAGCCAAAGCCATCTGCCTGTATGCAGTTGTTTTGGCATTTTCAATCTTTGATGTCCGATAATATTTTTTAGCGTGGTTGGTGATTGGGCTGGGGGATATTGTAGGGGCGTATAGCAATACGCCCAGCGACCGCAACGATGCCAACAAATAATGTGATGCCATATTGTAGGGGCGTATCGCAATACGCCCGGTGACCGCGGCGTGGCAACCCGAAAAACCGACAAACGACGCGGATGATAACCGCAAACGGTGTAACGTGGCGACCGAACAACGCGGATGTTCTCGGGCGTGTATTTTCGGGCGTATTGCTATACGCCCCTACATGTGACCGAACAACGCTGATGTTCTCGGGTGTGTGTTTTCGGGCGTATTCGATACGCCCCTACAAGCGGATGGCATTACTATAGGCAAAAACAATCTTCATCCCAGCCGGAGATGCTTTTTTCACTGAAATCAACTTCTCTATTGCTTCAATAAACGGAATGTCGATGGGTTATCATCAAGGCCGTAATTGGTCTTCGCCGAATGCCCAGCCCAAGAAGCCGGCTGTGAGGTTGCGTTTTTTTCCTAAAAACGTAACCGAGTGCGGTGTCTTGAGGTTGCAATGCAGGTTGGTGATTTGCTTTTCAAGCGGTGTCACCACCACGTTGTCGCCTTTGCGCTCCACGCGACAATTATATCCTTTGATTGAGCCATCAGGGCGCTCCACCACAAAGGCGTTGGTGAGCATCGCTTCGCCAATAAACTTAAACAGCTCATGCACATCGTTGTCCTGAGTGTTGATGGTCTGCCAATCGCTTATCATGTTCACATACTGCTCGCCAATCACAAACTTGCGTGTGTCGTAGAGCTTAGGGTGCGGATTACCAAAGCTCAGCGAGTCGGCGGTGACATGCGAATCGGCACTGCAAGCCTGTTCAACCTGCAAATACGGGTCAACCACAAACGCCCAACGCAGCCTGCCGTCGGGGTAGCTGATAAGGTGCGAGAATGCGCCGGCTGCGTTGTAGCTCTCGGCAAGCCAACGCTCATCGCCAGTGAGCAAATAGGCATAATAGGTGGCATAGGCACGCCAACCGCTCCATCCGTGAGGCGAATTAAACATGTTGGGCAGCATCTGCACATCGTATTGCGCTTCCCAATAGCGCATTGTGCCGCCACGGCGGCGGGCATCGGGCACACACAGCTGCGCCAGGCAATCGTGGCTATTAAGCACTTGCAACATGGCATCGCGATAATGGGCACGGGCCTTGTCATCGCTTTGCATAAGCCCAAGCATACCCATCTGCAATGCCGAGCACGACACCATTCCGTCCTCAAAGGTGAGTTCGCCCTCGGTCTGGAAATCGCCTTGCGAGTTCACCAGTTGGTCGATGGCGCGCTTTGCCGAGTCGTAATGGCGGCTTGCGCAGGCAGCCCATTCAGCCGAGTTCTTGCCCAACTGCTGCTCCACAAGAGTAAGTTCAAGCATGCTCTTGGCAACGTAAATCACGCTGGTGTAGATGGTGCCGTGATTCATATATGCGCCATCGGGGCGTTGCCATGTGTTGATAACCCAATCAGCAAGCTGCGCCGCCTTTTGCAAATCGGCCTCGTTGCCCTGAGCCTCATATTTGTCAACCAGCATGCCAATGGTGCACGCCGTGTTTTGTATGCGCGAGCCATAAAAGCGCGGCTGTGCCGGAGCCTGAGTGTGCAACAGGTCATACAGCTGTTCAAACCGGGCACTCAACGCATCGTCAATATCCTTTTGCGGAAAATATTTTGCGGCAATAAACGCCGAGAAAAATCCATACCAACTTTCGGCATGCGAGGTGGGTTTCTGATGATAGCGCAAGGCTCCTTTGCGGGCCTGTTCAAGGGTCCATCGCCACGAAGCGTGCCCCGACAGCACACCCTCAGCCTGATAGTCGCCATCGGTCACCGTGACCGTGTAAAGTCCGGTTTGAGGCAGTTGGCATTTCACTTCCCACACGCCTTTGCTGCCCATTTTGGCATCATGGGCAATGGTTTTGTGGTTGCTATCGGTGATTGAGATGTGAGCATCGACCGACGCCAACACCTGAAACGAAGCGGTCTCGCCGGCAACGTAGGTGGTCTGTGCGAATTTTATGAACGGAACAGGCACCACGGCATGCAATTGCGCCTCGAGTTTGGCAGTTGATTCAACGGGCACAAACACAATGGTCCAGCTCAGGCTTTCGCCCTGAGGCAAGCACCACAGATGCTGCGGATTGTGCTCGGGCAACGGCAACACATTCATCAAATCAAGGTTGAGCGACTCAATGCGGTGCCCCATAAACCAATATGGCGCAGGGTCTTGATAACCCAAATTATAATCAACGCTCCACGAAGCGATGGCATTGGCCGACACTATGCCCAGCACCTGTCCTCCGGGTGTTTGCATATAACCATAGAAATGAGTGCGCTCATTGCGCATCAACGTGGGGAAATATTTGCCAAACCATTCGGGGTATTTATCCATATAGGTGTCAATGCCCAGTCGCAAACCCGCTTTGGTGGGCTGAAAAGGCACGTTGCCACGGTTGGTGAGCGTCACTTTCAGGGCAGGCTGCGAGTGGCTCTCGCCATAAGTGAGCCGGCACTCCACCCCGTCGATGGTGCTGCAATACGACAAATAGCCGTCGGGCGCCCAACGCCCCACTGTCTTGGTTCCGGCTTGCTCAACGTAAAACGACGGTCCGGCGTTATCGGCTTTAGCAAAAAACGGCACCGTGTCAGTGCGCATGCCGTGCTTAAACACAATGTGCCTCAGGCAGCCATTTGCCGCCACGGCACCCTGCCAAGTCTTACCTTTCCACACCAAGTCCTCGCCACGGGCACTAAGGCACAAGAGCGCAGCACAAATCACACACATAACTAACCTTTTCACCTTCATAGTCATTTCATTTAAGGCATTGTTGATATTTGAGTTATTATAGTGTCACAAATATAGTCAATTTTCATCAGAATCCCTTCACCACAAGCACAAGAGAACACCTTGCGAAAGCATCATCATCTGCCCCACTTGCGCAGGCGCATGCGCTTTTCGCTTTGAAAACATTGCAAAAAGGGTTAACTTTGCCACATATATTCACCCAACACAATCACGCACGCTATGAACCCACCGTTGCAAATCGTCGCCGCCACACCGCAGCATGCACAGGCTCTGCTGCAAATCTATGAGCCTTATGTGCTGCACACCGCCATCACCTTTGAATATGATGTGCCCACGGTACAGGAGTTTGCACGGCGCATAGCCACCATCTCGGCACGCTTCCCCTATCTGGTTGCCATGTTGGGCAACAAAGCGGTGGGATATGCCTACGCCAACACCTTCAAAGACCGCGACGCCTATCAATGGGCTGTTGAAACGTCAATCTACATCCACCCGCAGCACCACCGCCAAGGCATCGGCAAAAGGCTCTACGACGAACTTGAAGCCCAGCTCAAAAAGCAAGGAATACTCAACATGAACGCGTGCATCTCGTTCACCGATTGCGCCAACGACCCCTTGCTGCCACTGCACAGCGTGGACTTTCACCGCAGCATGGGCTTTGTCACCGTGGCGCATTTTCATCAATGCGGACTGAAGTTCAACCGCTGGTATGACATGATTTGGATGGAAAAACTCATTGGTCCTCACACCCAGAATCACAAGAAACAAAAGTGACAAAACCGTGATTGTTAATTAACACTAAATACACTTTGGCAAATAAACCACTCAATATATAACACACTCTCCCACAAGCATCTAATATTTGGCACAAAATAATTACTAAACATAATTTAATACATTTAACTTGTTTTAACTCAAAATTTTATTGAAAATTATTGACAATTGCACGTTTCAATAACTATATTTGTCGTGTCAGAGCCAATTGCATGCGGGCATGAACGCAACACCGTGCCCACCATGAAAAGGCAGCTCGCAACGTCGTGGGCAACCCGTTGCGCAACTAAAGCGCAGCATAAGCGAAAAAACTGCATGTGACCCCCCACGACTGCAACCATCAACATTACACTGTATTTTTTTACAACAAACCTTACAATCAAACCTATTCATCAACAGAAAGGAGAAACAAATTATGGCAGTTATAGCAGTAGATTTGGGTGGAACAAAGTTGGCAAGCGCCATTGTTGACCACAACGGCACCTTGAAGTTTAAGCACAAAAACATGCTTAGCGGACGCCAAGGCGCTGAAGTGGGGCAAATGATACTTGACAGCATCAGCCGCCAATTGCATAGAGCCGAGTATAACCGCGTCAACATAGAGGCCATTGGCGTGTGCGTGCCGGGCAGTGTTAACCCCGAGACGGGATTAGTGTGGGCACCCAACATCCCCGGCTGGGAGCACTATCCGCTTGCTAAAGAGATAAAAGCCCTCATAGCAGACCGCAACATCGACGTATATGTTGACAACGACCGCAGCTGCGCCATCTACGGCGAGATGTGGCAAGGCGCCGCCAAAGGCTGCAAAAACTGCATCTTCATAGTGGTGGGCACAGGCATTGGCGCCGGCATAATGATTGACGGCAAAGTGCTGCACGGAGCCAACGACATTGTGGGCGCCACCGGATGGATGGCGCTGCAACCACCGTTTGTGAAAGAATATGGCCCGCAAGGATGCCTTGAATACTACGCCTCGGGCACAGGCATTTGCCGCCATGCCAAGCAGTTGGTGAAAGCCGATAAATCATATCGCGGAGTGCTCAGGCAAATGGCAATCTCTCGCATCACCACCAAACAAGTGTTTGACGCTTATTTCCAAGGCGACCCAATTGCGCAAATAGTGATTGACAAAGCCGTGGAGATGTGGGGAATGGCGGCAGCCAACCTGGTGAGCCTGCTCAACCCCGAGAAGATAATTTGGGGCGGAGGCGTGTTTGGCTTAGGCAGCCGATTCATTGACCGCATCTATGAAGAAGCCACCAAATGGGCGCAACCGCTCTCAATACGCAAAGTGAAGCTGCAACCCACCACGCTCAGCGGCAACGAGGTGATTCTGGGTGCGGCATTCCTGGCGCTGCAAAACGGCGATATGGATTTGTGAACATCTCACGATAATAAATTATAGTATTTAGTGTTTTCACCATTTCATCACCCCTCTCAAAAACTTCACCATTATGCACAACAACAACCCTCGCACCCGCACTTTTGTAGCAGCATGTTTTGGCATGACGTTTTTTGGCATCACCATGGTGGCACTGGGCATGGCACTGCCATCGCTCGACCAGCGGCTAAGCCTCACCATAGCCAACAAAGCTACTTTGGCATTCACTCTGCCTGCCTCAATTCTTGCCGGGTCACTGATATTTGGTCCGGTGTGCGACCGCTACGGACACCGCGCCCTGTTTCTGCTCAGCTGCCTGAGTGTGCTGCTGGGACTCACCGGCATTGCCATAGCCAACTCAATGCCCGTGTTGATAACCGGATATGTGTTTATTGGCTTGGGCGGCGGTGTGCTCAACGGACAAACCAACACCATCGTCTCAGACCTCTACGACAACGAGAGGGCACGCACCGTGCACCTGAGTATTCTTGGGGCTTTTTATGGCTTGGGGGCAATGTTTATAACCATTCTGGTGGGTGCGCTGAGCAACGTGAACGCCACGTTCCTGCTGTTGGCACTGGTGGTTGCCTTGGTGCCGGGCGTTTTGCTCTGTTTCAAAGTGAAGTTCCCTGCCCCAAAACAGCCGCAAAGCTTCCCCATACTTGAGGCGGTGAAGCTGCTTCGCAGCCCCGTGCTGGTGTTGCTGAGCTTAGTGCTGCTGTTTGAGAGCAGCGTTGAGAGCGTCACCAACAACCTTGCCACCACCTATTTCTCACACATCAACGGCGCTGTGCTGCTGATTACCGTGATGATGGCATCACTCACCGTGGCGCGACTTGTGCTCATAATGTTATCATCATTCATGAAGCCAAGCCATCTGCTCTACACTTTCTTTGCAATACTCGTTGCCGGGTTTGCAACCATGCCTTCAGCCCAAACATGGCTCGAAGCAATGGTATCGATGGCGTTGGTGGGCATTGGCACCGCTGCCACCTATCCCATTGTGCTTGCCCACCTGGGCGACTGCTTCAAGCAGCTCAGCGGCACCGCCTTTGGCATAGCCATCTCAATAGCTCTGATGGGCAGCTCGCTCGTCAACGCCCTGGTGGGCGCCGTGCTGCTGCAATACTTCCCGCAAGTGATGGCAACCGCCGTGGTGCTCATGGCTGCGCTCTATTTTGCCGGCACTCACATGCGCCACAACAAAAAAACTAACTAACCCGACGCAAAAAACTTCATTATCATAACAATTAAACATCATTGATTTATGTACGCAAAAGATTGGTTGAACAACGCTCATCAAATCATGAGCACCATTGAAGAAACTCAAATGGAAAACATCCGCAAAGCCGCCACCATCATGGCCGACTCAATTGAAAAAGGTCGCTGGGTGCACACCTGGGGCTGCGGTCACGCCACCATCCCCTGCGAGGAGATGTATCCGCGCATTGGCGGTATTGTGGGATTTCACCCGCTGTGCGAACTGCCGCTCACCTTCTTCACCCAAATCATTGGACAAATGGGCATTCACCAGTTCCTGTATCTTGAACGACTTGAAGGTTACGCCCAACAGATTATGAAGAACTACAGCTTCACCAGCGACGACTGCATGTGGATATTCTCACACACAGGCATCAACGCCGTGAACATCGACATGGCTATGGAAGCCAAGAAACGCGGCATGAAGGTGATTGCCTTCGGCTCAGCCGGCAACACCGGCGACAAGCCCGGTCGCCACTCTTGCGGCAAAAACCTCTTTCAGGTTGCCGACGTGGTGGTTGACTCATGCGTGCCTTTGCAAGACGCATCGGTTACTACCCAACACCAGTTTGCC
>JBJECY010000069.1:0-40471 GCA_051871515.1 Muribaculaceae bacterium
ATATAACCTTTCAGCTAAAGCCACAAACAAAGGGAAAGAGTTGAAAATAAAGCTCTGAACCGGGCACATGTAGCAGCGTGCACCACGGTGATTTCTTCACAAAAATGCTGTTGATTAGCGGCATAGCCAATGTTTATATCAATCAATCGGCTGAATTTTTCATCATGCCAATGCGGAATTTCGCGGATTATACCTAAATTTGCATAAAGTCACAGAAAAAATATTTACATAAACCAAAATAAAAATCCTAAACGCATGACTAAAAAGACATTATTATTGTCGGCTGTGATGCTGATTGCAGCAGCATCGTGCACCAAGAGCACCGACATTGAGGATTACACCGGCTACGTTGAGCCACGCATTGGCACGGCTCACTGCCGCTATTTCCATTTTGCTCCGGGCGCTATGCCTTATGGTATGGCTAAGCCGGGTCCTTCAACCAACGGGTCGCTGGGCAACCCATCGGGTTGGGAGGCAACCGGCTACGACTACCGCGACACTTCGATTGAGGGTTTCCCTTGCGTTCACGAGTTCCAAGTGGGCGGCATCACACTTATGGCAATGAACGGCGACAGCCTGTTCACCACACCGGGTCTGCCTACCGACACCATAGTGAAAAAAGGCTATCGCTCGGCTTATAGCCACGACGAAGAAGTGGCAACCGCAGGCTATTACTCAGTGCTGCTGAAAGACTATGGCATACTCGCCGAAATGACCGCCACAGAACGCGTGGCTATGCAACGATACACCTTCCCAAAGGGCGAAACAAGCACCATCTTGTTTAACATCGGCAGCCGCATGGGCGAAAGCGGTGCTGTGAAAGATGCTTCGGTGGAATTGGTGAACGAAAACACCGTTGAAGGTTGGGTGATTACCTACCCTGAATACGTGAAGGCTTATCAGCCAGGTGCAACAGTGCCCATCTATTTCTCAGCAACAATCGACAAGGTGCCAACCAAATGCGTGGCGTTTAATGCCGACACCATTGCAGCCACACCAACCAAAGCCACTGGCATTGGAGCCGGACTTTATCTTCAATTTGCCACCGACGAAGGCGAAGCTGTCACCGCCAAAGTGGGCATCTCTTACACCTCGGTTGAAAACGCACGCCTCAACCTGCTCACCGAGGCAAAAGACATGACTTTTGATGAAGCCAAGCAACGCAACCACGATGTGTGGCAAGAGATGCTGAGCCGCATCAGCATCACCACCGACAATCGCGAGGATAAGGTGAAATTCTATTCGGGACTTTATCATGCTCTGCTGGGTCGCGGCATTTGCAGCGACGTGAACGGCGCTTATCCGCGCAACGACGGCTTGGTGGGTCAGATTCCTGAAAAAGACGGTAAACCGGCGTTCAACCTCTATAACACCGATGCCATGTGGGGCGGACAATGGAACCTCACCCAGCTGTGGCTCATGGCTTATCCTGAACACATAAGCGACTACATAAGCTCGCATCTGCAAGTTTACAAAGATTGCGGATGGCTTGCCGACGGATTGGCCAACAGCCGATTTGTGTCGGGCGTAGGCACCAACGAACTCACGCTGATGATTGCCGCCGCCTACAACTGCGGTATTCGCGACTTCGACATTGACCTCGCTTACGAAGCCTGCCGCAAAAATGAGCTTGATGGCGAAAACCGTCCGCGCGGAGCCGGCAAAGACGACACCGCCGACTTTGTGAAATACGGCTATTGCCCATTCCCTGCTCCAAGCGATGGCGTGGATGCGACCTACGTATTCTCTTCGTCACACACGCTTGAATACAGCTACACCGCCTATGCCGTTGCCCAAATGGCTAAAGACCTTGGCAAAACCGAGGATTACGAAAAGCTCATGGACCTCTCAAAAGGTTGGGAACGCATCTACGATAGCAGCATCAACTTCATGCGCAACAAGCACCGCGACGGCACATTTGCCCAAAACTTCAACCCTATGCAAGTGTGGAACGGTTTTCAAGAGGGCAACGCATGGCAATATACATTCTATGTGCCTCACGACCCAAAAGGCTTGATTGATAAAGTGGGCGAAGAGACCTTCACAGCCCGCCTCGACAGCATCTTCACCGTGTCGCAGCCAAAGATATTCAGCGGCGGTAAAGAAGTGGGCGCATTTGCCGGACTCGAGACTCTTTACAATCAAGGCAACCAACCTTGCCTGCACATCTCGTGGCTGTTTAATGCAGCCAACCACCCATCGCTGTCGCAAAAGTGGGTGCGTGCCATCCTCAACGAGTTCTATGGCACCGACGGTATTCACGGCTATGGCTACGGTCAAGACGAGGACCAAGGCCAGCTTGGCGCTTGGTATGTGATTTCGTCGCTCGGATTGTTTAGCGTTGACGGCCTAACCGTCACTCCGGCAACATTCTGCATCGGCAGTCCGCTGTTTGACAGCGTAACCATACGCCTCAACAACAAGTATTATCAAGGTCAGGAATTTACCATCAACACCGTGGGCAACAGCAGCAGTAACATATATGTGAACAGCATCAGCCTCAATGGCGAAGCGCTTCACGCACCTTATCTGCCGTTTGAAAAGTTCACCCAAGGCGGTACCCTCACCCTTGAAATGACACAAACACCCGTTGACAATTATTAATAGCCACCGCCACTAAAGCGGCACATTAATAAACATACTATTAACTCACACGCAATCCGCGCCGAGCATCACCCACAGCTCGCGCGGATTGTTGTAATCTACAGCAACCCAAAAAAGCTTAGCACGAACTGCTGGTTGCCACAGCACATGGCATCGCTCCGCTTAAAAAGCATTGCATCAGGCATAACGCATAGAAAGGCGCACGTATTAACTACGCGCGCCTTTCTATTTACGCTCAAACCTCGTCATTTATTGGCTGAGCGAGAATAAACTTCAAATGTGGTTTTATATCTTTTGCAGCACTTCGCTAAGGCGAGAGATGATGCATGAATGTTGCTGAGCATCTTCGTCGGCAGTCCAGCCCTTGCCCTTGAGCCACAGCACTCGGCATCCAAGGCTTTCGGCAGGCACAATGTCCTTGCGATAACTGTCGCCCACCACCAGCACTTCGCTGGCATTGAGCTGCAATGCCTCAACACCAAGAGCAAAAATCTTTGGGTCGGGCTTGCGCACACCCACCACAGCACTTTCAACAATGGTGCGGAAATATTTGCGCACATCAAAGTCGGTGAGCACGCTCTCCACGTTGCCATAGAAATTGCTCACAAGCACCATGGGATAACGGGCATAGAGTGATTCGAGCGTAGGACGAGCTTCCTCAATGCAGGCGCGTGCGGCATCGTAGCAGAATTTGGCTATGTGCAGGGCGTTTGCCTCAACATCGAACTCTGCCGGCAACACCTGGCGTTGCATCAGGTCGGTAAGCTCAATGCGCATTTTTATGAGCAACAGGTCATAGAAATTGTGATGTGGCAAAATGTGACGCACCTTAGCAAGTTCGCGCTCAGCCATCACATAGCTTTGGCGAAACTCCTCTTTGCTCACCGGCACAGCGGCGTCAAGATAGCCGCGCCAAATCACTTCGCTCCAATGTTCTCCGCGGCTGTCGATGGTGCCGCCGTAGTCAAATATTATTCCTTTTATCATTTTCTTAATTATCTTTTGTTGATGGGGTGATGACAAATCCGGGGTGATTATTTCTCGTTGGAATATTTGCCCTCAGCCACCTCGTCGGCAAATTGTGAGCAGAAACGTTCGTGACATCTAATCATATACACGAGCATGGCATTGAGCACCACCAGCTCAAATGCAAAGTAGAGCCATGGCATGCGCATGATGATTGACACAAACAGTGCAATCACACGGGTGTTGAACGACAGCATATTGGTGTATTTCATCAATGGCTTGCTCTTGGCGCGGAATGCGTCGCGAAAGCTTTGAGGGATTGATGCTGCGTTGCCAAATGTGTTTCGCAACTCACGGCGCAGGCGCTGCATGGCAGGCGTGCATGCCTCTTGCTGGGCGGTGTAGTTGCGATAGATGGTAGCAAAGAGTTTCTTCACCGGGGTGTGACGCCAAGTGAGCGAAGCATTGTCGCGGTCGAGCTGCTCGGTACTATCAAGCTCGCTGCCCTCCTCGCCTTTCAAGAAGTAGAGGTGGAACTGGCGATAATAGTCGGCCGAGGCGGCTTGCTTGGTATGGCTCATGCCGGCGGTGATGGCAAGGCCCCAGATGAGCCACTGGTGCTCAATGAAGAATGGGCTTGATGCTAACACGCGGAACACAAGGGTGAAATAAATGGTTATAAACCAAAAGTCGCCGCTCATGCCGTCGAGTATGCGGCCCAAGCGCGAATATTGCTTTGTCATGCGCGCCAACTGACCATCGGCGCTATCAAACGAGTTGGCCCACACCAGCAACAGCATGCCCACAAAGTTGAGCCACATCTGATTGGGTTCGTAGAAGTAGAACAGCAGTCCGCCTGCCACGCCCAGAAATATCGAGGCTATGGTAATCACATTTGGTGTGATGCCCAGTTTGGCTGCGAGTACTGCCCAGAAAAAACCTATAGGACGATAAAACAGCAAGTCGATAGTTTCCTCGGTGTCCATCGACTTCAACGAGCCCTTATAAGCCTCCTTAAATTCTTTGAAACTTCGCATATTTATTTGTTTTTATCTTTTTCTCAATTCAATACACAATTTTGATTCTCTCTCAATTAATCCCCTAACGATGGATTCACACCCAAACGTCATTTTTTGTGGGGGGGATGGGATGGCAAGGTAATGCCTTCAGCAAAGGCAGTCACCCTATCAATCCCGGTGCCACCATCGCGGCGGCATCAGCGACGGCGCGGAGCACCTTGATGCTTCTTCACCTCAGCCAAGATAGCTTTGGCAATGTGCGGAGCTGCCTCAACGCGGCACGGAGCAAAGCTGGGCCAGTCGTTGAAATCGATGATGCGCATCTTGCCATCGGCATCCACAATGCAGTCGCCACCATAAACCACCACATTAAGCTCCTCGGCAGCACGTTGGCATATATGCTTCATCTCATCAACATCAAAGTGGAACCCTTTCGACTTGCCGTTGATGGCCTCGGCACCATATTTGCTATGACCCTCGTCAAAGGGATAGAACCAGAAGAAGAACGGTTGGTCTTTCACGCCGTAGAACTTGATGAGGTCGCCCACCAAGTGCTTGTTTATCACAGCGCGCTTAATGCCGCGATAGAAATATTCTTGCAGCACCTCTTGTGCTTCTTCGGGGTGACGCACATAGCTCACGTCCTCTTTGTGCATGGCGTGAAAATCGCCTCGCTTAATCCAGCAGCTCTGAAAACCAGCCTTCTTAAGCTGACCTTTCACAGCCTCATCGGTGTTCACTATCAGGCTCTCAGGGTAAGGTATATCATTGCCCATGAGAATGCGAGTCATGCGCTCGCGCGTGCAGTTCTCAATGCCGTAACCCGAGTTTATCACCAGTCGGCCCTGGTCCTCGTAGCGTTGCAGCAAGGCTATTGATGCCTGCTCGCGGCACATGTTCACAATCACCTTCTCCTCAACGCCCTGATTGATGAGCTGGTCCTCGCTGTAAACGTTCACTATACATCCGCGCTTGCGAAGCTGGTCGGCAACGCCATTAAAGATGGCGGTGTCGTTGCCTATGTGGTTTGGCGAATATGCTCCTGCTCGCATAATGCCGGCTATTGTTATTTCTGCCATAACTCTTTATTGTTGTGTTGGTTGTTTATGGGGGGAATATGCTATTATCCTCTCTTTTGCTTTTTTCTAACGGAAATTTTCACAAAATCTCATTTCTTGTTTGTGGCAAAATGTGCCGCTAAACTAAGAGAAGCGAGTGCCGCACGTCACTCGCTGATGAAGCGCTCAGCCACCTCAATGTCGCCGGCGTGGTCAACGTCGATAATCTTGTCGATTGAGTAAGCTTTGAGCTTGAGTCCGCTCTCAACCAATGCACGCTGGAAGTTGCGCATGCGCGAAACGCCAGTGTCGATGCAGTGTTTGAGCACTGTCCACGAGGCATCGGTGAGCGAATAGATGCCGCCCGAGATGTATTTTGCGCCCTCGTAGGCTTGGTCGCGGAAAGTGCGTATCTCCATATCATCATCAACATCGACATAGAGAGGTTTCTCATCTTCAATGTAAGGAGTCACCGCCATCATGCCGTCGTGAGTGGTGTCGGCTTCAAAAGCAGCCACATATTTAGCGAAATCGGGTTCTTTGAAAATGGTGTCAACAGTGGTGAGGCAGAATTTGCCGGGTTTCATCACCCGAGTAAGCTCATAGAAACTGTGCATTGAGCTTGGCGTTGACTTCACCACCAAGTTGAGTGGCACAGGCAAGGTGCGCTTGAGCTGATTGAGATACTCCTGCACCTCGGTCATCTCTTGATTCACAATCACGCTCACGCTCTCGGCGTTGCAACGCACAAAGATGTTAATCAAGCGGCCAATCATGGGTTCGCCACACAGCTCAACAAGCGGTTTGGGTTTCTTCACGCCTTCTTGCGCCAGCCGGCTTCCCTCGCCGGCCGCAATAATAGCATAATTCATAATGATTTGATTTTTATATAATGGTTGCAGTTGTTAGTTTCAACATACTCTCCTGTGGGCGCATGATGCAAGCGCGGCAGTGTCAATCCTCGTCTTCAACCTTGGTGAGGTCGAGCACCTCTTTGTCGCCGCTCTTATCGAAGTACATGCGGCGCAGCGGATTAGATGTCATCTCGGCATAAGCTGAGCGATTGCGGAAGATGTCGATTGCCGAATAGATGGCCTGACGCATGCTCTGCTCGTTGGCTTCGCCCTTGCCGGCGATGTCATATCCGGTGCCGTGGTCGGGGCTGGTGCGCACATAAGGCAGCCCGGCGGTGAAGTTCACGCCGTTCTCCATAGCAATGGTTTTGAAAGGAGCCAGACCCTGGTCGTGATACATGGCAAGTACACCGTCAAAGTGCTTATACATCTCGTTGCCAAAAAAGCCGTCGGCGGCATAGGGTCCAAAGGCAGTGACCTTGTTGGCGGCTGCCTCGTTGATGGCAGGGATAATAAGCTCCTGCTCCTCTTTTCCAAGCAAACCACCGTCACCGGCATGCGGATTGAGAGACAGCACGGCAATGCGCGGGCGCACAATGCCAAAGTCACGCTTTAGCGAATCGTTGAACGCATAAATCTTGTTGAGCACGGCTTCGCGGGTTATCGACTCGGCTATGCGGGTAACCGGCACATGGGTAGTCACCAATGCCACGCGTATGTTCTCATCAAAGAGTATCATCAGCGCCTTGTCGCCGTCGCCAATGCTCGCCTCAAGATATTCGGTGTGGCCGGGAAAGGTAAACTGGTCGCTCTGTATGCTTTTTTTGTTGATGGGCGCTGTCACCAGCACGTCGATGAAGCCTTGCTTAAGGTCGGTGACGGCACGTTCAAGGGCATCGAACGCAGCACGGCCGGCAGCCTCACTGCTCACGCCCAGTTCCACTTTCACCTCGTCGGGCGACACTTCCACCAGGTTGTTCACGCCGTCGCGAATGTCACTGCTGTTTTTCACCACATTCATCGACACCGGCTGCAAATCAATAGCCTTGCGATGATAACTTGCCGTCTTTGCCGAGCCGTAAACCACCGGAGTGCACAACTCGGTCATTTGCTGGTTCTGAAGCGTCTTCAATATCACCTCATAACCAATTCCGTTGGTATCCCCTTGGGTTATGCCAACGCGTATCAATTTTTCGTTTGCCATTAATAGTCAGAATGTTATGCGGCACACACGCTCGCAGGAAAAACCGCTTCGCTGCAGCGCAAAATGCGCCATACTTTAATTATCGTGCTAAGTTAAGCATTTTTCTGCTATTACACAAGCGCTTTTGCCCCGAGTTGGGGGTTAAATGAGCTATTGAACGGCATCAATCAGGATTGGCGGCAGCGGGCACGTCGCCACCACAGATGGCTTTGCGATAACGGCTAATCTCGCCACCCATCTTTGTCAACGCCCACGCCACAATGGTAACATCGTCGAGCAACCCCATACCCACCACAAAATCGGGCACCAGGTCAATGGGCGACACCACATAGATGATTGCCGCCACCGCCAGCAACAGATTGGCGCGGCTATAGTCTTTGTAACGCCCCTTCACCACATCGCTCACAAAGTTCACTATCAGATTAAGCTCTTCCTTCACTTCGGCAAGACCTTTGCGGCCACTGTAACGGCGTGCACACTCAAGCAGCACACGCATTTTGGCCGGGCTCGCCAAATATTTGGCGGCTCGCATCAACCATTTTCCCTTCAGAAACTGTACAACGTAATTCATACCTCTTTTTGTTTTCCTTTCGATGACTAAAACAGCCGTGACAAAGTCACGATTTATGTATAACAATTTGACACCAAACGAGCACAAAAGTTTAAGCGCCCATGGCAAACTTCTCACCATGCCAAGCTCCTCGCAGCAAAGCACTCAACGTCGGCTTTTGAACGCAAAAACAGGCGTTTTTGCCCCAAAATTCAACAATGCGCATTTTTACGCCAACTTTTTTAGCGGCAAATGCACAAATAAGAGAAAGAATTTAGTAACTTTGCACATTAATTATTGCGTGTGTATCACTTGCAGGCTTGCATACGCAAGATTAGTGATTCGAGAACAGAAAAATATTGTTGTTTATTAATACTTTTTCAAGTAGCAACCAAACAAAAACATAAAATACAAGAAAAAGATTGTTACTCGCAATTATTGCAACAAACAAAAAAACAATATCACAAATATGGCAGAACAATTAGATGACAAAGACCTCAACAAGAAAAGCAACAGCCAAGGCGGCATCTCTATACGAAGCTTCTTATCGGCATGCTTACACAATTGGTATTGGTTTGTGATATCAGTGCTGTTGGTGGGCTGTTTGGCCTATCTCTATGGCAAGTCACAACCACAACTCTATTCTTCGTCGGCACTTATACTCATCAAAACCAACACAAACGATATGTCGGGCGAAGCACAAGTTATCAGCGACTTGTCATCAACACGCAAATATCGCTCGCTTACCAACGAGATTTACGTCATCAAGTCAACCGCCATTATGGACGAGGTGGTGAGCAAGCTCAACCTCAATGTGCGATACTACTATCATAAATATCTGCGTGACGTGAACCTCTATGGCTCAACACCCGTTATCATCACGCCGCTCAAAGAGGTAACCAAAGGCTTCACCGTGATGCTACGCCCTCGCAGCGAAACGCAGATTGACTTCCGCGTGCTTGGCGGCAACGACCGTCGCTGGAAGCGCGCCAACTATGGCAGTAAGGTCAACACCGAGTTCGGCCCTCTTGCCATCACCAAAAGCCCGGCTTTTGACAACAGATACATTGGCGAGGAAATCTTTGCTAACGTCACCACCGTGCACAGCATGGCAAAAGAACTGGTGGGTGGACTCAACATTGTGAAAGACCAAAAGGACGCCAACGTGCTGCGCATGACGCTCACCACATCGAACCCCGAACTCTGCGCCACCGCCCTCAATGCACTCATTGCAGCCTACAACCAATATTCAATCGACGACAAAAACCGCGTGGCTCGCAACACTGAGTCGTTTATTGTTGACCGCATCAACTCGCTCTCAAAAGACCTTGGCGGCATCGACTCGCAAATTGAGCACCTAAAGATAATCAACAAATACCCAACCATTGAGCAGGCTGCATCGGTCTATTCTGAGCGCAGCAACTCGTCGCAAAACGAGATTGCCAACGTTGATATGCAACTGTCGTTGGTGAACTATGTGCGCGACTTCATCAACCACTCGTCGGTTTACGACCTCATCCCAACAAACTCAGGCATCTCAGATATTGGTATCAACGGACAGATTGACCAATACAACCAACTCTGCCTTAACTATCAAAAGCTTGCTGCCACTTCGGGTGACGAAAACCCGGTGATGGTTGACCTCAACAAGCAAATACGTACCCTGCGCACCAACCTCATCCGCTCAATCGACGGTTACATCAGCACCCTGCGCATCAAGCAGGCTCAAGTGCGCAATCAAGAGCGCCAGGCCAACAGCATGATGTCATCAGTGCCAACACAAGAAAAAGAAATCACCGACATCACTCGTCAACAAAAAATCAAAGAGCAACTTTACCTTTACCTGCTCAACAAGCGCGAGGAGAATGCACTGCAAGTGGCTGTCACCGAGCCTAACGCCAAAGTGATTGAAGGCGCACCTTCAGGACACCTCATCTCGCCAATGGAACAGCGCATACTCATTGCCGGTCTCGCAGCAGGCTTCATGATTCCTGCCGTAGTGATATTCCTCATTTTCTGGATTTATTCGCTCGACACCATGATTCACAGCCGTTACGACGTGGAGAATAATTGCGCCATCCCATTGTTGGGCGAGATTCCAAGCAAACGCAAAGACCAAGCCGATAAAGAATTGGTTGTGAGCGAAACAGGCACCGACCGCGTGAGCGAAGCATTCCGCATAATACGCGGAAACCTCGACTATGTGCTGCCTAAGAACAACAACGGCAAGGGTCGCCTGCTGCAGCTCACATCAACAATGGCAGGCGAAGGCAAGAGCTTCAGTGCTGCCAACTTGGCTCTCACATGCGCCATCAATGGCAAACGCGTGATTGCAGTGGACCTTGACATGCGCAAAGGTACATTCACAAAATACTTCGGAATTGAAGATGCTCCATTGGGCGTGAGTGCATATCTCTCGTCGCACGTCGATGACATTGATACTCTCATACACCACAATGAGCTCAGCGAAAACCTCGACGTGTTGCCACTTGGAGCCATACCGCCCAACCCAACCAGCTTGCTCATGAGCGAGCGATTGGCTCAACTCTTTGAGATTCTAAAAGACCGTTACGACTACATTGTGGCTGATACCGTGCCTTATGCACTGGTGGCCGACGCTGCCCTCATCAACCGCTACGTTGACCTTACCGTCTATGTGATTCGCGACGGTATGATTGACAAGCGCTATCTCGAAGACCTCGAGAAGATGTATAAGAGCGACAAGATTAAGAACCTCACAATATTGCTTGCCGACGTGAAACCAAACGCCAAACGATATGCCTACGGTTATGGTTATGGCTACGGTTACGGTTATGGCTATGGTTATGGTTACGGATATGGCTACGGTTACGGCAACGAAGATGAAAACGGCAAGAAACACCGTTTCCATCGTCACCGCAAATAAGCCGCTCTGTTACCTCATAGCATAAGCAACATCAGGCTTCACTTTAAACAAGTGGAGCCTGATGTTTTTATTATCACATTACCAACCGAAGCAGGGTCCTGCCGCAATAAATGGCACTCCCCCATGCATGACAAGGCTGCAATAACGTGCACACCCCCACAATCACTTTTGCCGGCAAAACAATTGCTTTTCTGTTTCCAAGACAATCGCTCTGCAAACTTCGCAATCAATTTGGGCGGAAGTAAACTCAACTCATCTTTTGATGCAAACAGCAGCAAGCACAGACTTAGCTAATTAGCTATTAAAACAAAAGCGCCGAAGCTGCATCAACAGCCCGGCGCCACATATTGCTACATCTTAGCAATATTTACGTTATTAATGTCTTTACTTCAGCAACGAAGCAGGGTCGAGGTTTGCACCTTCAATATCCTTAAAGTATTTGTAAGTGCCCACCTTGAGTTCAGCAGTAGCAGCCTCATCGGCAATGATGATGGCTTTGCGGTGCATCTGCAATGCTGAGATTGTCCACATTTGAGTTACAGGGCCTTCAACGCCGGCTTGCAATG
Organism: Muribaculaceae bacterium; assembly: GCA_051871515.1. Taxonomy (GTDB): domain Bacteria; phylum Bacteroidota; class Bacteroidia; order Bacteroidales; family Muribaculaceae; genus SFTJ01. The sequence continues at coordinate 11,727 of JBJECY010000069.1, forward strand.
CGCGAGCCTTGTTGTGACCGTTGCAAATAATCATCACACTCTTAGCGTTCATCACAGTGCCAACACCAACGGTGAGAGCAGTCTTAGGCACCTTGTTCACGTCGTTGTCAAAGAAACGAGAGTTGGCAATGATGGTGTCGGTGGTAAGAGTCTTTTGACGAGTGAGTGAAGTGAGTGATGAGCCTGGCTCGTTGAAAGCGATGTGTCCGTCAGGACCAATGCCACCCATGAAAAGGTCGATGCCACCAGCAGCAGCTATGCGAGCTTCGTAACCTGCACATTCTGCTTCAAGGTCAGCAGCATTGCCGTTGAGGATGTTAACATTTTCCTTCTTGATGTCGATGTGGCTGAAGAAGTTGTTCCACATAAACGAGTGATAGCTTTCAGGATGTTCCTCAGGAAGGTTGCAATATTCGTCCATGTTGAAAGTAACAACATTGGCAAACGAAACCTTACCAGCCTTGTTAAGCTCAATGAGTTTCTTGTACATGCCAAGAGGCGAGCTACCTGTTGGGCAGCCAAGTACAAAAGGTTTTTCAGGAGTTGGATTAGCAGCGTTGATACGCGAAGCTACATAATTTGCAGCCCATTCCGATACTTTGTCGTAGTCGGGTTCAATGATAAGTCTCATAATTATTAGTTTGTTTTATCGGGTTTTAGTATCTCACATAGTTAATAATGTGTTGTGGCATCATGCTGCCACAGCTCTCCCACAAAGTTACGGAAATTATGCACAATTACATAAGCAAAAGCACAAATAATTTCAAAAAAACTTGAACCTGCGGTCACAACTGCAATCAGCGACGGCGCTTGGGCTGCTTTTTGGTGGCGTTTTTCTTGCCGCGAGCGCCCACGCTGCGCGAGCCTGCGCCCGACTTCTTTTGCTTCTGCTTGCGCTCACTGCTGCGCTGTTGGCGCTGGCGTGCACGCTCCGATGCCTGTTCAAGCTTTGATTGCGACACCTTTATCATCTCGCGGTCGATGCGATGAGTGCCCACAGGGTGTTGCTCGTCGATGAGCGCAAAGTCAACCATTTTGTTAGGCAAATCGGCGCGAGCCACCTGCACGGTCACTCTGTCGCCAAGGCTATAGCGGCGGTTGCGGCGACGGCCAAGCAAGCAGTAATTTTTCTCATCAAGCTCATAGTAGTCGTCCTCAAGGTCGCGAATGGGCACAAGGCCTTCACACATATTCTCATCAAGCTCAACATATAATCCCCACTCGGTTACGCCCGAGATTCTGCCGGTGAACACCTCGCCAAGTCGTTCGCCAAGGTATTCCACCTGCTTATACTTTATTGAAGCGCGCTCGGCGTTGGCTGCCAGCTGCTCCATCTCGCTTGAGTGTTTACATTCCTCTTCAAGTTTGTCGGCATTTACACTACGGCCCGATGCCAAATAGCGGTCGAGTAAACGGTGCACCATCATATCAGGATAGCGACGTATAGGCGATGTGAAGTGGGTATAGTAATCAAACGCCAGTCCGTAGTGTCCCACATTGAAGGTGGTATAAACCGCCTTAGCCATTGAGCGAATGGCAAGCATGGCAATCATATCCTCTTCAGGACGGCCTTTAATGTCGCGCAAAAGCTTGTTGACCGATGCATTCACCTCGCGCATCGAACCGGTAATCTTTAGCTTATGCCCAAACTTTAATGCAATGTCGGCAAGGTTCTGCATGCGCTGTGGGTCGGGCTCGCCATGCACGCGATATACAAACGCCTTTTTTGAACGACTGCTGCGGGCAGCGCCAACTGCCTCAGCCACCAGTTTATTGGCGAGCAACATAAACTCTTCAACCAGTTTATTGGCATCTTTCGATTCCTTGAAGAACACATTCACCGGGCGGCCTGTACTGTCGATGTCAAAACGCACCTCAGCGCGGTTGAACTCCAGCGACCCTTGCGCAAAGCGTGCGGCACGCAGCTTCTTAGCAAGGCGGTCAAGGGTAAGCACCTCATCGCGATAGTCGCCCTCGCCGGTTTCTATGATTTGCTGAGCCTCTTCGTAGGTGAATCGGCGGTCGCTCTTTATCACGGTGTGGCATATACGGCTGCTTTTCACATTGGCATCGTCGTCAACCTCCACCACCACCGAGTGGGTGAGCTTTTCTTCATTGGGTCTGAGCGAACAAATGAAGTTGCTAAGTCTCTCAGGCAGCATGGGGATGGTGCGGTCAACCAAGTAAACGCTTGTTGCACGTTCCTCGGCCTCGCTGTCGATGATGGTTCCGGGCTTCACATAGTGAGTCACATCAGCAATGTGTATGCCCACCTGCCACAGTCCGTTATCGAGTTTCTGAATTGAGAGTGCGTCGTCAAAGTCTTTGGCATCGCGAGGGTCAATGGTAAAGGTCACCACATCGCGCATATCTTCGCGGCAGGCAATCACCTCGGGAGTGATGCCCGGGTCAATCTTGTTGGCCTCGGCCTCAACTTTGGCAGGATAAGAATACGGCAGTCCAAACTCAGCCAAGATGGCGTGCATCTCCACGTTGTTGTCGCCGGTGCGACCCAGCACGTCAACCACCTCGCCCATTGGCGAATTGGCGGTCTCGGGCCAGTCAACGATTCTCACCACAGCCTTATCGCCCGTCTTGCCATCTTTAAGCAAGTCTTTGGGAATGAAAATATCGGTGGCAAGAAACTTACTGTCAGTGATAAGATGTCCAAAATAGTCGTCAACCTTGAGAGTGCCAATAAACACCTGCGGCTTGCGCTCAATAATCTCAAGCACCTCGGCCTCCTCAGGCTCGTTGGCACGCTTGGCACAAATGTGCACCTTCACCTTATCGCCGTTGAGTGCATGCTTAGAGTGACGCTCGGCAACAAATATCACCTCGCCGTCGCCCGAATCGAGCACCACGCTGTTCTTGCCGTTGCTGCGGCGCACAAAGGTGCCGGTGTTCACCACGTTGCGCTCCACCATCTTAAATTTGCCGGGAGTGGTTTCTTTGAGCACGCCTTCCACCGCCAGTTCTTCCATAATCTGCACCACAAAGGCACGTTCAAGCGGTGTATCGGCTCCTATTGCCGAAGAAATCTGCTTATAGTTGTAGGGCACCGTTTTTGAGCGATTGAAGAAGTCAATCACTTTCACTTCCATCGCCTCTTTATCGGGCATTCCGTTGAAGTCGTTGTTCTTTCCCATATTGTCTCAGGATTTATAGTTGTTTTATTTAGCTGCCGCGGCACTCACGCCGCTTGCACTACACAAAAATAACACCTTATCTTGAATAAATCATTATGTTTGGCTCTTCTATTCACACTTTTTTACGTTCACACGCTTTTTTTTGAATAGTAGGTACATAAAAAAAGCTGCTCTCCTCTCCGAGGAAAACAGCTCCAAACTCTTTGTTTTTACTGTTGTGGCTGATTACTTAACAGAGTCAGCAGGAACTGTGTCTGAAGGAACTGTGTCTGAAGGAGCTACTTGAGAATCAACAGCTACAGTGTCGTTATTAGCTTCAGCCTTTTCAGCGTTACCGCAAGAGAACAATGATACGCTGAATACAACAGCAAGTAATAAAACTAACTTTTTCATTTTTGTTAAAAATTAAAATAATAAAACAATATTGTTATGCTTTCAAAAACGATGCAAATTTAAAACAAATTTTTCATCCGCAAGCAATTTTCCCAAAATATTTTTGTTGTAAAACATATTTTTTTGGCACGCATTACGGCAACAAATTCGCACATTGGCACACAACGCATTGATTTATAACACATTATCACCAAACAAAGGTGACATAGTGCAAAGTGTTAAATTATGTTACACCAATGCCGTTCAATTAAACCTTTTCCCTAAAGCGAGTTTTTTGGGCAAAATGCCCTCGCGCCAATAATGCATATTTACTCATTATTTATAAAGGAATCGCTTGATGCTGCGCTTAGGCGTCTTCTCAAATTCGCAAGGTTGCACCTCAATTTTTGATATTTGCTCATACGGAGCAACTATCTTGTTCACCTCTTTGCGAATCTGTTCCATCACCTCAGGCAATTGGTCGCTGGTGGTGCCCAGTTTGTCCATCACCTCATAGTCGGGATACACAAGCGCAACAAAGCGTCCGTCGCGTTCCACCACAAGGCTCTCGTTGACGTATGCCATATTGTTGAGCTTAGCCTCAATCTCCTCGGGATAAACATTCTGACCGTTGGCACTGAGCAGCATGGTTTTGCAACGTCCCTTGATGAACAACGTGCCATCGGGGCTAAGCGTGCCCATATCGCCAGTGTGCAGCCAACCATCATCATAGAGCACTTTGTCGGTAGCTTCTTCGTTTTTGAAGTAGCCCTTCATCACGTTCTTGCCGCGCACGCATATCTCTCCGGGCACGTTCTCGGGGTCATCGCTAAGCACCTTACATTCCATGATTCCCGGCAACACGCGTCCTGCCGAGTGTGGCACAAACTCGCGCCACGGAGTGTGGCTGATGAGCGGTGCGCACTCAGTCATGCCATAGCCCACGGTAAATGGGAATTTTATCTTCACAAGGAAGTCCTCAACTTCGGGGTTGAGCGGAGCTCCGCCCACAATCACTTCCTCAAACTCGCCGCCAAAGGCATCAACAAGCTTTTTGCGAATCTGGTCGTAGATTTTTGTGTCAACATACGGTATGTTCATTGCCCAGCGCATCATGTTCTTGTTAATCATGGGCACAATCTGCTTGCGATAGATTTTCTCAAGAATCAGCGGCACCGAGATGATGAGGTGAGGTTTCACCTCTTGCATGGCTTTAACAAGAACTTTGGGCGAAGGAATACGGCCCAACAAAGTGACGTGAGTGCCCACACACATAGGCACAATAAAGTCGAACGCGCAACCATAGGCGTGAGCCAACGGCAGGAACGACACCGTTGTGGTGCCGCGATAGTGCAACCTCGACGCAATGCCATACACGGCATTACCTGTGATGTTGGCACAAGTAATCATCACACCCTTGCTATAGCCGGTGGTGCCCGAGGTGTAGTTGAGAATCAGCACATCGTCGTCTTGCACCTCGGCATATTTGATGCTCTCAACGTCGAATCCCTGAGGATAAGCCTCGGCAAATAGCTTGTCGGCATTATTCATCACGTCGCTCACTGTTTCGCCATCTTTCTGGGCAAACACTTCACCCGTTTCAATCGACACTACAGCGCGTATGTTATGCAACGAATCAAAGTCGATGGTGTCCCAAATAGCCTTGGTTGAATAGAGTATCACCGACTCGCTGTGGTTCACAATATGCTGCACATCGAGCGGATTAAACTCCTGAAGGATGGGCACAATAGTGGCGCCATAGGTGATGGCTGAGAGAAACACAATGGCCCATTGACTGGTGTTTTTACCAATCAGGCCCACTTTGTCGCCGGGTTTTATGCCCAAAGCGCGAAATGTGACATGCATTCTTGCTATTCGCTTGGCAAGGTCGGCATAGGTGAGTGTGTTGTTTACACCATAGTCAGTGAGTGCCGGCAACTCGGCGTTTTCCTTAAACGATTTCTCGTAAAGTTTGATTATGTTGTCTCCCATAATTGTATTTTTGAATGATTAGATTTACAAAGTTAATTTTTTAGCGGCAATTTTTGCACAATTCTTAACAAAAAGTGCACATTTATTGCAAAATAGGGCAAAAGTGGGCCATTCGACCCCCGGAAATCAACATTCAACCCTCGTTCGACCTGCGTCCCAGCAGCTCCATCACGTCGGCATAGACCTCGGTGACATAACGCTTAATCTGGTTGCGGTCTTCCCACACGCGTGTGCGCAGCTTTCCCTCAATGTAAAGCTGCGTACCCTTGGTGACATATCGCTCAGCAATCTCGGCATTACGGCCCCACAGCACAATGTTATGCCACTCAGTGCGCTCGGGCATTGTCACGCCGTCAGAGGTGTAGGCGCGCTCCGACGTGGCAAGAGAGAACCGTGCCACCGTCTGACCCTTTTGCGGATAACTCACCTCCGGGTCTTTGCCTACATTACCTATAAGTATCACTTTGTTTACCGACATATTGCGTTCTCCTGTTTTTTATTTATCAATAATGTTCGTATTGTAGTACATCACCACATAAGTATATATTTATGTGGTCACCCACACGTTGGCATCACTTTGCCGAAGCCTTAAGGCCCGCAATCACGGCACGAGTGAAGCCGTTTTCTTCCATTTCATTCAAGCCCTTGATGGTGATACCACCCGGAGTAGTTACGCGGTCAATCTCCACCTCGGGATGATTACCAGTGGCGCGAAGCAGGTCAACAGCGCCTGCCATGGTCTGCAACATGATTTCGAGAGCCTGGCCAGGATAAAGCCCAAGTTCCACACCGCCCTCGCAGGCTGCGCGAATGTAGCGCATCACATAAGCTATGCCGCACGACGACAACGCAGTGCACGCACCCATAATGCGTTCCTCAATCACCATAGTTGAGCCAAGGGCATCAAACAAGCCGCACACCGCAGCCACTTGGGCTGGCGTTGCACCTTGATGAGCAATAAACGTCATGCTACGGCGCACCGATATGGCGATGTTAGGAATAAGGCGGAACACCGCTGCACTGGCGCTTTGTTCGCCGGCAAACGATGCCAAGTGCTGCAACGTGGCACCAGCCACCACCGACACCAGCATTTGCTTGCCGAAGTCAATTTTGCCATTGAGTTGCTGCATCACCACGTCGAGCAGCCACGGTTTCACAGCCACTATCACCACGTCAGCATCAGCCACCGCCTGAGCATTGTCGGTGCTCACGTTCACACCGTTGTATTCGCTTTTTATAGCTTCAAGCACCTTTACACTGGGGTCGCACACAGTGATATCACCCTGCGGCAACACACCGCTGCAAGCCAATCCGCGAGCTATTGAGCCACCCATATTCCCGGCTCCTATAATTCCTATCTTCATACTTTCTTATTTGTTTTGAGTTATGAAATCTTCGTTTAGCACAAATATAGTAATTTTCTGTGGGCTTTAATTGCCATTCCCCCACATTTTTGCTGACAAAAGAACGAAAGAAAATTCCCGAAACACCTTTCAGAAATTCACATTGTCGTTGAGATAACACTTGGCTTGGGTGATACTTTCTTTTTTGGGGTGAGCGGCAGCTCATTCTGGGTGCCGTTGGGGCTACGTAATGTCACTTTCTCATTGGTCCATTTATTGTCAACGGCCCATTAGGCAATCACAACGTAATTAATGCCAAAACCATTTTTTCATAGTTCAACAACTACAAAGGTAACACTGAAAAATTGTCGGCTTATTGCATGCAACATGAGCGCCTTGGCAGCAGATGCTAACCCCGGCGCTCATGCATATAAGGTTGATTACTTTATTTCATTTGCCACAAGGCATCACAGCACGCGCTTCAAGCGAGTGAGGAACTCGTCGGCATCGGCACGGGTGAGCACCAACGGCGGCAACAGGCGAAGCATGTTTGTACCCGATGCTCCGGTGAACACGTGTTGTTCTTTGAGCAGACGCAAACGCAATTCCTTAACAGGCGCTTCAAACTCAAGTCCAATCATAAGTCCGCGGCCACGCACTTCCTTGATTTGCGGCAGTTTCTTTAGCTCGGCAATCAAATACTCGCCCACCTCGGCAGCATTTTGCACGAGGTTTTCTTTTTCAAAAATCTCGAGCACGGCAATGGCAGCAGCGCAACCAAGATGATTGCCGCCGAATGTGGTGCCAAGCTGCCCATAAACGGGCTTGAACTTGGGGCTGATGAGCACGCCGCCAAACGGATAGCCGTTGGCTATGCCCTTTGCCATAGTAACCATGTCAGGCTTGATGCCCGAATATTGATGGGCGAAAAACTTGCCGGTGCGGCCGTAGCCGCTCTGTATCTCATCGAGAATGAGCACCGTGCCGTGCTTGTCACACTCCTCACGCAAGCCGTGCAGAAACTCATTGGTGGGAATCTGCACTCCGCCCACGCCCTGAATACCTTCAACAATCACAGCGCAAACATCATCGGCTGCCAACTCGCGGCGCACAGCGTCGAGGTCGTTGAGCGGAAGAAAGGTGACGTGTCCGTTATCGTTAACCGGAGCAACAATCTTAGGATTATTGGTGGCCTCAACAGCCAGCGAGGTGCGGCCGTGGAAAGCCTTGTTGAAAGCAATCACGCGGCGACGGCCATTATAGAACGATGCCAGCTTCAGCGCATTCTCGTTGGCTTCGGCGCCCGAATTGATTAAGAACAACTGATAATCATCGTAGCCGCACGCTTTGCCAAGCTTGTCAGCCAGACGCTGCTGCAATCCGTTAATCACCGAGTTGCTGTAGAACACCAAGTTCTCAGCCTGACGCTTCAACGCCTCAACGTAATGAGGATGCGAGTGCCCCACCGATATCACGGCGTGGCCGCCATAGAGGTCGAGGTATTCAGTGCCCTCGCTGTCATAGGTGTGGCAGCCCTTGCCCCGCACTATCTCAACGTCAAATAGTGGATATACATCAAATAATTTCATTTTTCTATCCTATATTAATTGGTTTTTAAAATGCCGATGCCTTCAGTCCCAATCCGCATGCCTCGTCGATGCCAAACATGAGGTTCATGTTCTGCACAGCCTGACCCACAGCACCTTTCAGCAGATTGTCGATGCAGCTAATCATAAGCAGCTGGTCTTGGTACTTCTCAACGTAAACCACAGCCTTGTTGGTGTTAACCACCTGCTTCATATCGGGGCTTTTGGTGGTGAAATGGGTGAATGTGGCATTGGCATAATACTGTTCATACACCTGCTGTACCTGCTCAATTGGAGCATCGCATTTGGCGTAAGCCGTAACAAAAATGCCTCGGGCAAAACAGCCACGTTGCGGAATGAAGAGCACTCGCCCATCGTAGCCGGGATGAAGTTCCTCAATGGTCTGATTGATTTCAAGCAGATGCTGATGGGTGAAGGTTTTGTAAACCGAGATATTATCGTTGCGCCACGAGAAGTGGGTGGTAGCACCCGGCTTCTGCCCGGCACCGGTGCTGCCCGTGATGCCGTTCACATGAATATCGCCGCTAATCAACCCTGCTTTGAGGGCAGGCAACAGCGCCAACTGTATGCAAGTGGCAAAGCAGCCGGGATTAGCAAGATGGCGGCAACCCTTTATTGCCTCGCGATGCGTTTCGGGCAAGCCATAAACGTAGTCGTGCTCAGCATCGGCAATGCGGAAATCCTGAGCAAGGTCAATAATCTTCACGTTCTCGGGGATGGTGTGTTGCTGCAAGAAAGCGCGGCTCTTGCCGTGGCCAAAGCAGAAAAACACCACATCAACCTCGTGGAAAGGCATCTCGGCAGTGAATGTCATCTCAGTATCGCCAATAAGCCCCTCGTGCACGTCGCTCACCTTGTTGCCGGCGTTGCTCTCAGAGTTGGCAAACACAATCTCAGCCTCGGGGTGCTGCAACAGCACCCTAATCAGCTCGCCGCCGGTGTATCCGGCAGCTCCAAGTATTCCTACTTTTATCATATCGGATGAAATTGAATGAACAAAGTTAGCGTTCCTCGTCGGGGTGAGCCAGATAATAAGCGCGCAAAGCTGTGCTGCTCACCTTGATGAATCCCTTGGCGTCGTCCGACGACCATGCCTTGGCGGTTTCGCCATATTCGCCGAGTTTGTTCTTCACCAAATCGTTTGGCGAGTCAACGCCAAGTGTCTGGAAGCAATACGGACGCAGTTCAAGGGTCACCTCGCCGGTTACGTTGCGCTGCGAGCTGGTGAGCATAGCCTCAATATCAGGCATCACCGGTTCAAGATATTGGCTCTCATGCAAGAACATACCATACCAGTTGCTCACTTGGTCCTTCCAATATTGTTGCCACTTCGACAAGGTGTATTTCTCAAGGAAACGGTGTGCACCGATTATGAGCATTGGGGCGGCAGCCTCAAAGCCCACACGGCCCTTGATGCCGATGATGGTGTCGCCCACATGGCAGTCACGGCCAATGGCATAGGCAGCGCCAATGGCCTCAACAGCCTGTATGGCAGCAATCTTATCTTCGTAGCGAGTGCCGTTGACGCACACCAATTCACCCTTCTCAAAGCCCAGACGCAACACCTCGGGGTCTTGCTTGGTGGGATGCTTCAGATAAGCGCTCTCAGGCAGACCCTGAGTGGAATCAAGAATCTCACCACCGCAAATCGACGTGCCCCAGATGCCAACATTATATGAATACTTCAGCTTGGTGAAGTCGGCAAAATAGCCATGCTCATTGAGGTAGTCAATCTCCTCTTGGCGCGAGAGGTTGCCGTCGCGAGTGAGGGTGATGATTTCAACGCCCGGAGCCATCACCAGGAAAGTCATGTCGAAACGAATCTGGTCGTTGCCGGCACCTGTTGAGCCATGAGCAATGGCGTGTGCACCAATCTCGTTGGCATATCGTGCTATGGCAATGGCTTGGAAGATGCGCTCGCTGCTCACGCTGATTGGGTAGCAATTGTTGCGAAGCACATTGCCATAAACCATATATTTGAGCGACTTTTCATAATATTCCTGAGTCACATCGAGGGTTACATATTTCACTGCACCCAGCTTATAGGCATTCTCCTCGTTGGCCTTAAGCTGCTCGGCGCTAAAGCCTCCGGTGTTGGCACATGCCGCATACACCTCATAGCCATCGTTGGCAAGCTTCATCACCGTATATGACGTGTCAAGGCCTCCTGAAAACGCCACAACCACTTTTTTCTTTTCCATTTTATTAATAATATATATGTGTAAATAAACTTGTTCAATTAATTTTTCTCATTTGCCGCTATGGCAACCGGTCACCGCCGTGGCTCATTTGCCATCGTCGGCGTGTTCGGCTGGGTCATAAAGCATGCCCGTGCACAAGCACTTGGTGCCGCCGTAACGCTGCAAGATGTCGTAGTTGACGCAATTCTCGCATCCGCGCCAAAACGCCTCATCGTCGGTGAGCGAAGGGAAAGTCACCGGCCTATAGCCCAGTTCGCTGTTCATCTTCATCACCGCTTCTCCTGTGGTCAGACTAAAGATTTTTGCCTCAGGGAACATCTCGCGAGAGAGATCAAAAATTCGTCGTTTTATGCGTTTTGCCAAACCTATGCCTCTAAACTTAGGACTAACAATAAGACCTGAATTAGCCACAAACTTCTTGTTGCTCCAGCACTCAATGTAGCTGAAGCCGGCAAACTCGCCATGATAGAGGGCAAGCACAGCCTTATGCTCACACATCTTCTGTATCACATACTCAGGCGAACGTTTTGCAATACCCGTTCCACGCACTTTGGCTGCGGCGGTGATGGTGTCGAGTATCTCCTGCACATATTGCTTGTGCTCGGCACTTGCCACAACAATCTCAATTTCCTCTGAATTGACCATTTCTCTGATTCAAAAAAAATGTTTGGTTAAACTGTAAATATATATTAACTCCTTGCATGGCTCGCCACCCTGCATAGGGCAACGCACCAGCATTAAAAAAATTTTTTACCTGAAGTGTTATCTTGATTGATTACGTATTGTTTTGTGTATCGTTTGGGCGATTAATTTTTCACTTGATACACCGTGCTTTCTGTCGACCGGTAAAACACCAACCCGGAGCTTATTTATTTTCCTCTTGTTTGCTTCTGGAGCAAGTTTTGTTTCTTAAAGGGTTTCGCCTATCTCAGGGATGATTGTCGACAGAGCACGCGAGGCTCGTCGGTGTGTGATACCCTCGCGCAACACGGCGAACACCGTGTTGGCACCCGCGATGGTACCAATAAACTCATCTAATTCGGCCATATCAATGTCATAGGCCAGACCGCTGGCATAGCCGTTGCGGGTCTTGATTACGGCAAAATTGCCCGAAAACTCAAGCGAAACAAATCCTGTGGCAACGCCGGGCATGCGTCCGCCGGGCAACACCGTGCCTTCGGCCGTTTGGTCATACCCATCGCTCATCACATACATATAGGCGCCCTCGTGATTGGCTACCTTGGTGATGCGCAACGCCTTTAAGTCGCGCGACAGAGTGGCTTGAGTGACGTGCATCCCCTCCACAGCCAACAGCTTGGCCAATTCATCCTGGCATCCTACCACGTTCTCCCGGATGATGTCCTTTATCATTTGCAGTCGCGCTTTCTTTTTCTTCATCTCGCTTTTTTGTTTTCGTAATTTGGTTCTTAAAAATTTTTACGATTGCAAAATTAATAATAAAATTTCATTTACCTCGCATTTTGCAACGCATTTATTCACATTTATATTCATTTAACTCTGTAAAGTTTTGATTGACCCATCAAAATGCTGCAAAACACAAAGCTAAACCTTTATCACATTGCGCTGCGCTGTGACGTGCGGCAACAGCTTGCGCATCACCGGAATGAGCAGCACATAAACCATCATGGTGAGCGTCATGCATGTGCCTATGCGCCACCAGCCTCGCGGCACAAAACTTTTCAGCCACATCTCAAGCAACTGATAAACAAGCTGATGGGTACACAATATCATGATGCTATATCGGCCCCAATAGGTGATAAGCGGAATATGTTTCAGCATTTTGGCAATGAAAAGAGTCATCAGCGTGCCCACCACGCCACACAAGTGGGCAGTGAAATAGCACCCGGCAAAATAGTTGCTGCGGTAATCAAGCGGATAGGCAAGCCACATGAGCAATAGCACACTCATCACCACCACCAGCCACAAATATTTATCGCCACGCCAACCTCGCTGCATCACGCGCGTCTTGCGATTGAGTATATAGCCCATGGCAAAAAATGGCATTGAGGTGAGTGCAGTGTCGAAGTAACACGGCAACAGCACACGGTGATAGCTCATGAGCATACCAGCCACGCCGCACGCCACCGACATTGCAGCTATCAGATAGGTGGCATGCCAACGCATGCGCCGCGCCACCATAAAAATCACATAAAACAGCATATTCACCTCAAACAGGCACAGAAGAAACCAGATAGGTGCGTTGGGAAATTTCTCAAGCTCCCAAAACTGCAACAGCTGCTCGCCAATACCCATGCGCGGGTCATACGCCAACAGCTTTACACCATATTTATATAATATAGCAGGCACCACTATGCCGAGCGTGAGATAGAAAAAGGCAAACGGAATGAGCAACTTGTTGACCTTGCGCTTAAAAAAGCCAAAGAAGCTCTCATATTGCTTGAAAAAAACGCCCGACAGAAAGAAATAAAGCGGCATGCGGAAACACTTCATCACGCTATCGTAGGGCAACGCCGTGCGATAATAAGCCAAGATGTGCGACGCCACCACCAGGAGAATACAAAATCCCTTGGCAAGGTCGATATACTCAATGCGCTGTTTCACTGCAGGTTGCACCATAACTAATTATCATTTGCGCAACCGGCTTCACACTGCGCCACGCGGCATGCACCAATTGCTCTGCAAAGTTAAGCATAATTCGGCTTACAACCTACATTATCTCACCGCAGCATCGGCAAAAATTTTTGCACCTCACGGCATCGCGCATGCGCCACGCCATTGCAAGTGATTAGCGGTTTGCACATAAGTAACTAACAAAGGGGGATGTGTTGTTGGCACATCCCCCTTGATTGAAATCAGTATGTTAACTATCGGTTATTTCTTAGCTGTCTTTTTAGCGGCAGGTTTCTTGGCTGTAGCCTTCTTGGCAGTTTCGGCCGGTTCCTTAGCAGCAGCTTTCTTGGCGCAAGGCTTGCGAGTGGTTTTCTTTGCCACTGGCTCAACCACAACAGGTTCGCTCACCATCTTAAGCACTTGCACGGTGCGAGCCGGCAAATAAAGTCTCAACCAACCCAATCCGTAAGGACGATACAGTTCGTCGTCCTCGGTGAAGTGGTGCATTGAGCTGTCGATATTGCCATATCCGCCATACTTAGCCTCGTCGCTGTCCATCACGCCGGCATATTCGCCAATAGGAGCAAGTATGCCATAATCGCTGAGCGAACGGTTAGGACTGAAGTTAAACACAAACAGATATTGTCCGCGGCTGTAAGCCAGCACTTGGTCGTCGTCCTTCTCCCAACGCTTCTCAACCGGTGTGGCTTCAAACTTCTTGATGCCGCCAATGAGGTGAATCATGTCGTTGTCAAAGGCATTGAGGAAGCGATATTTCAAGTCGGTGCGGTCAACCAATTCCCATTGACGACGGGCATATTTATATGACCAGCCGTTGCCTTCACGCGGGAAGTCAATCCACTCGGGGTGACCAAACTCATTACCCATGAAGTTGAGATAACCGCCGTTGATGGTTGAAGCGGTGACCATGCGTATCATCTTGTGCAGAGCCATACCGCGGTCAACGGTGGCATCGTTGTCGCCCACCATCATGTGCCAATACATGGCGCTATCAATGAGGCGGAAAATGATGGTCTTGTCGCCCACCAAAGCTTGGTCGTGGCTCTCGGCGTAGCTGATGGTTTTCTCGTCGGCGCGGCGGTTGGTGAGTTCCCAGAATATTGATGTTGGGTGCCAATCCTCGTCTTTGCGCTCCTTGATGGTCTTAATCCAATAGTCAGGAATACCCATTGCCATGCGGTAGTCAAAGCCCAAACCGCCCTTGGCAAACGGCAATGCCAGTCCCGGCATACCGCTCATTTCCTCAGCTATGGTGATGGCTTTGGGGTTAACCTCGTGAATGAGCAAGTTGGCAAGGGTGAGATAAGTGATGGCATTAATATCCTGATTGCCATTATAATAGTCGCCGTAGCCACCAAAGGCTTGTCCTAAGCCATGGTTATAATAGAGCATCGAGGTCACGCCGTCGAAGCGGAAACCGTCGAAGCGATATTCCTCAAGCCAGAATTTGCAGTTTGAGAGCAAGAAGTGCAGCACCTCGTTTTTGCCGTAATCAAAGCAGAGCGAATCCCATGCCGGATGTTCGCGCATACTTGGGTCGCTGTAGAAATATTGGTCGGGCGAGCCGTCGAAGCGTCCCAGACCCTCAACCTCGTTTTTCACAGCGTGGCTGTGCACAATGTCCATAATCACGGCAATGCCACGCGAGTGGGCATCGTCGATGAGCGCTTTAAGCTCCTCGGGCGTGCCAAAGCGGCTCGAAGCGGCATAGAAGCTCGACACGTGATAGCCAAACGAACCATAATATGGGTGCTCTTGAATTGCCATAATCTGAATGGCGTTGTAGCCATCGGCGGCAACACGCGGCAACACGTTGGTGCGGAATTCTTCATACGAACCCACTTTCTCAGCGTCTTGACCCATACCAATGTGGCACTCGTAGATGAGCAACGGCTGCACATTGGGCTTAAACTTCTTCACTTGGAACTGATAAGGAGCCACGTCCCACACCTGAGCCGAGAAAATGTTGGTCTTGGTGTCTTGCACCACGCGAGTGGCATAGGCAGGGATGCGTTCGCCCTCGCCGCCATCCCAGTGCATGCGCAGCTTATAGAGGTCGCCGTGCTTCAGCTGGTCGGCATCAAGTGTGATTTCCCACACTCCGCCGTCCTTGCGTTCAAGCGCATACGCCTCATATTCTCCCCAGTCGTTGAATGTACCCGATAGATAAATTGCAGTGGCATTGGGAGCCCATTCACGGAACACCCAGCCTTGATTAGTCTTGTGCAAGCCAAAATAGTTGTAGGCATTGGCAAAGTCGCTAAGCGTGCCGCCCTCGCCCACCAGCTCTTGTAGTTTTCTTATTACATCCTCATGGCGTCCATTTATTGCATCGTTAAACGGCTCAAGCCATGGGTCATTCTTGACAATCGGAAGAACTTTCTTTTTCATATTTGGAACTTTTGGTGATTAGGTTTAACACTCACAAAAATAGTGCAAATGCACGAAAAAAGCAACTACCACACATCTATTTATCTCTATTTTTTAGCTGCTTGGGCAGTTGTCATGCATATTTTTCTCTCCTGAGCATGCCTTGCAATGGCGGTTCACGCCAAAGGGCACCACATCAAATCTCATGGCAAGCGCATCAAAGGTGAGCAATCGGCCCACAAGCAGGTCGCCGGTCTTGGTAATCCATTTTATCACCTCGGTGGCTTGCAGAGTGCCTGTGATGCCGGGTATCACGCCCAGAACACCCACAACCTTGCCGCTTGGCACCTGCGAAGGCTCGGGAGGCTCAGGGAAAAGGCAACGATAACACGGCGCACCAGGCACATAGGTCATCACCTGACCTTCAAAACGCAATATCCCGCCCAAGCAAAATGGCTTAGCGTGCGCCACGCAGGCATCGTTAACCATATATTTCACAGCGAAATTATCGGTTGCCTCAACCACAAAATCGTAGCGAGAAATCAAGTCGCCAATATTGTCGGGAGTGAGAAACATGGCGTGCTTCTCAACCTTCACGCACGGGTTGATGGCAGCAATACGCTGCTGTGCCGAATCAACTTTGGCAACACCCACGTTGGCTGTGTCGTGCACAATCTGGCGTTGCAGGTTCGACACGTCAACCTCATCGCCGTCAACAACGCCAAGAGTGCCCACTCCGGCGGCTGCCAAATACATCAGTATGGGCGACCCCAATCCTCCGGCTCCTATCACCAACACTCGGGCATCGCACAAAGCTCGCTGACCGCTCTCGCCAAATTCGCGCAACTTAATGTGGCGGTCATATCGCATTAGTTCATCAAAAGTAAACTGTTTCATCTTTTCGGAACAAATTTTTCAAAAATACTACCACTGCAAATTTATCCATTTGCTGCCACTTTGCCAAATATTTCATTCTCTTGCACAAGCCCACCCTATGCCACAACCACAGATTCCGGTTTCGGCACAAACAAGGCGGCAGATAAGATTGGCTTCGCCAAGCGTTTTAGCCTATTTATCATTGCCGTCATAACTTTGCGAAATCAATATCAGCCCACAAATTCTTTTGAATATTAAAACAATAAATTATCTTTGCATATAGGTTTTTCCCCGTTAATTGAGGGAATCAGAACTGCCCCTGTGAGGCATCACAGGGTGCCCACGCCAGCTAAATGTGAAATTAAGAATATAGCCAACTAAAAACATCAATTTTTATGAAAAGAACATTTTCAATTGTTTTCTCTTTGTCACTTGCTTTTTCTGCTTTGGCTCAGACTGAATATCACGTCTCGCAGCAGAATGGTGATGATGGGAACAAAGGCACTGCCGAGCAGCCGTTTAAGACCATCATGGGCGCTGCAAAGGTTGCAATGCCAGGCGATGTAATCACAGTTCACGAAGGCGTTTACCGCGAACGTGTTGCCCCTCCGCGCGGCGGAACGAGCGACAAGGCACGCATCACCTATCAAGCAGCTAAGGGCGAGCGCGTGGTGATAACCGGCTCAGAGAAGGTTGACGGTTGGAAGAAGGTGGGCGAAAACACTTGGAGTGTGACTCTGCCTAACTCGTTCTTCGGCGAGCAGAACCCTTTTGACGAACAGCTATATGGCAGTTGGTATCACGGTCAGGGTCGCCCCAATCACACCGGCAGCGTGTATGTTGAGGGAAAACGCCTGCGCGAGATATTCTCAAAAGAAGAGGTGATGCGCACCATAAACGGTGAACCAAAATGGTATGCCGAGGCCGACGGCAACGGCGGACCGTTGTTGATGAACTTTGAATGGGTTCGTCCAGCCAATGGCAAGAAGCTCACCTCAATGCAGGCTTCGGTTGAAAATGGCGACCAGGCAATATGTATAGCCATCATCGACCGCTGGCCATTTGGCTATCTTAAAGATGGCTCGGTGATGCACTTCGACGGGCTTGACTTCGGAGAAAAGTCTGACACTCTGTTCTTCCAGGCAGCCACTTTGGCAAAAGGCGGCATCGTAGAAATGAGGCTTGACAGTCCACTCGGGGAATACCTTGGCAGCGCCATGGTGACCAACACCGGCGACTGGGAAAACTTTGCCGTGTTCCCCTTGAAGATGAGTCGCCCACTATCAGGCAAACACAACATTTGCATCATTACCAAAGAACCAGCAAAGAAAATTAACGGCAACACCACCATCTGGGCTCAGTTCCCAAAAGGCTTCGACCCCAACAAGGCAGATGTTTAGGTGGCTGTTCGCCCGCAGGTGTTCTATCCCAACCACCCGGGCATCAACTACATCACCGTGCGCGGGTTCATCATGGAAAACGCCGCCACCAACTGGGCACCGCCGTCGGCCGAGCAACCCGGTTTGATTGGCACCCGATGGTCAAAGGGCTGGATTATTGAGAATAATGTAATACGCAACTCCCGCTGTTCGGGTATAGCATTGGGACGCTCCACATTCGGGCACTCTCATCACTATCAGACCTTGCCACCCAAAGTATATGCCGAGGACAATGGCGGTCAAACGGTGAAGCAACTTGAAGATTATTTTGAGAATGCTTCATGGAACAAGGACGAAACCGGATTCCACATTGTGCGCAACAATCATATCTATGAATGTGGGCAAACCGGCATTGTGGGGTGCAGCGGTGCAGCATTCAGCATCATTGAGAACAACGAGATTCATGACATCTGCCTCAACGAGACCTTTACCGGCGAGGAAATGGCTGGCATAAAGCTGCACTTTGCCGTTGATGCCATCTTGCGCAACAATCACATCTACCGCACCATACGCGGCTTGTGGCTCGACTGGGGGCCGCAAGGAATACTAGTTGTGGGCAACCTATTGCACGACAACAACAGCTGCGAAGACCTTTTCATGGAAGTGTGCCACGGCCCTGCCTTGGTAGCTAACAATATTTTTCTCTCAAGCAATGCTTTGAACCTTAGTTCGCAGGGCATAGCTTGTGTGCACAACTTGATAAACGGGCGCATAGGTGGCGGACGCGACCGTTGCGCCGGAGGCCGACTCACCTACGTTTACAAGCCTCACAGCACAACCTCCACCGGCAAGGTGCCTAACCCCGGCGGCGACTTGCAGTGCTTCAACAACATTATCACCACTGATGCCAACTTCAACAATCTCGACGAACCGGGCTTACCCATCCGTTGCAAAGGCAATGTCTCGGCTTCTGATGGCGGATTCAACCCCGAGGTTAAGCTGGTTGAGAAAGCCGATGGTTGGTATCTCTCACTGAACGTAGATGAGAAATGGAGGAACGCCGAGAAACGTACTCTCGTCAAGACCTCTACTCTTGACAAGGCTCAAATCCCTAACCAAGCGTTCACCAACCCCGATGGGTCGGATTTTAAGATTGACTATGATTTTGTGGGTGCTAAGCGAAAAGCCTCGAATCCTTATCCGAGACCTTTTGAGGTGAAGAAGATCGGAGCAAACGAATGGAAGGTTTGGCCCAAGAAATAACTCGCTCACAGCCATCAATGAGGGTGTATCAAAATTTGGTGCACCCTCTTTTTTATATAATATCATCGCCCTCAGAAAATACCACCCACCACACCACCCGCATTTCGGTCACATGTAGGGGCGTATCGAATACGCCCAAACATCACCAACCACGCCACCCGCGTTGTTCGGTCACATGTAGGGGCGTATAGCAATACGCCCGAAACATCACCAACCACGCCATCCGCGTTGTTCGATTACATGTAGGGGCGTATCGCAATACGCCCGAAACATCACCAACCACGCCATCCGCATTTCGGTTACATGTAGGGGCGTATCGCAATACGCCAAAAATCATCCGCGTTGTTTCGGTCACATGTAGGGGCGTATAGCAATACGCCCAATATTTTGGATTTCAACGAATTAACCTCACGACACACCGATTCCGGGCGTATTGCCATACGCCCCTACAACGTGGCATCTGGAATCCGAATCACATATTTATTAAATACCCCGGGCACACCGATTTTGGCGTATCGAATACGCCCAAAATCACCAACCACGCCATACGCATTTCGGTTACATGTAGGGGCGTATTGAATACGCCCAAAAACATCCAACCACACCACCCACGTTGTTCGGACACATGTAGGGGCGTATAGCAATACGCCCAAAACCATCCGCGTTGTTTCGGTCACATGTAGGGGCGTATTGAATACGCCCGAAATTTTGGATTTCAACGAATTAACCTCACAGCACACCGGCTCCGGGCGTATTGCTATACGCCCCTACAACAACGCGTCACATTATTTGTTGGCATCGCCGCGGTCGCCGGGCGTATTGCTATACGCCCCTACAACAACGCGTCACATTATTTGTTGGCATCGCTGCGGTCGCCGGGCGTATTGCGATACGCCCCTACAACATCTCATCAAAACCGCAATATCACAATCCGCGATATGCCCAAATTTTATTTTTTGGCCATTATCAACAACCACCTAAAACGGTGTGCATCAAATACTTTATTTTGATACAATCTCTCATATCAAAAAAAAAGTGTTTTCAACCAAGGTGAAAAATTTCCTCGGGAGAAAACACTTTTCAGTTGAGTATCATGAAACTTTTTTATGCTGTTCCTGTTTCTTGATTAAGCCTTGCGGCAGTTTTCACATGCCCACGTTGTTGCCCACCGATGTTCCCACGCCGGCACCCGAGTTTGAACTATTGTCCTTGGTCACGTCATCGTTGTTGATGCTGCGCGAGGTCTTTTTAACCGAGGCTTTGAGACTGCCGAATCGCCATGAGAGCGACACGCCAAAGCTACGCATAGGCACTCGGATGTTCGACTTTTGACTGAAGGTTTCGGAATCCATATTGCTGTTGAACTTCAAATAATTTTTGAATGGTGAATTGGCGCGAAGGCTCAGCGTGAGGGCTTTGTCTTTGAGGAACGATTTACTCAAAGAGAATCCGTGGAAAGTCATGCTCGTCATGGTGCTTTGCAAGCTTTTTTGCTTGCTGTTTCCGCCATAATAAACACTCACGTTGAAATCGTAAGGCAATGTTTGCTGAATTGAAGTGAATGCGTTTAATGCAAATCCCGAAGAGTGCTGATTGAGCGCGTCGCTCTTGTAGTCGTTGTAGTTCAGCCTGAGGCTCACCATAATGCGAGTTTTAGCCCACGGCGTGTAGTTGCACCACAAGTCGCCACCTACGCTGCGACGTCGCACCACGTTGCCATAAGTGGTAGTCATCACACCATCTTTGATGGTGCTGTACTGCTCAATGCCGTTGTCGCTGAAATTGTAATTGGCATTGAGATTAATCATGAGTTTTTGCCCGAATTGGCTGTAACCTGCACTGATGGTGTGCGACTTTTCGGTGTCGAGGTCGGGATTACCATAACTGATGGTGTTAGGGTTAGAATCATCGACGTATGGGTTAAGGCTGCTGATGCCCGGGCGATTGATGCGCATGGTGTATGACATCTTGAGCGTGGTGGTGGGTTTGAGCATATACGACAGTTTCACCGAAGGAACCACGTCGTTCATACTTGCCGAATAGTTGCGGTCGGGGCTAAAGTCGTATTTCACATTCATATAGGTGTACTCGTAACGTGCGCCTGCTTTCAAGCCAAATCCCTTGTATTTCAGTTGGTAATCGGCATAGGCTGCCACGATGTTGCGCAACTGGCTGTAACGGTTGTCGGGCGAATCGTCTTCAACCATCTCTCCGGCTTGGTTGGCAATCCATTTATCCACCTCGCTTTTGTTTTTGCGGTAGATGTATTTTGCACCAAAGTCGATGTAATGCACATCGGTGAGCGGGTTCACATAGTCGGCTTGCACGGTGTGCTCCTCGGTGTGGGCATCGTTGTCGAAGCGCTGGTCATACAAGTCGTAAGGCACATCTTGCACATCGTCGTAACGCGTGTCGTTGCCGCTACTTGCCGGCGAGAAGTCAAGCCTGTAACTCAAAGTGAGCAACTCGCCTTTTTTCTTGAACGAGTGCTGATAGTCGAGCCCCAAGTTGTTGCCGCCAAAGGTGTTATCGGCAAGGCTGTTCTGACGATAGGCATAGCGACGGTCGCCCGAGCGACGCAACATCTCGGTGTCGTTGATACTGCTCGTCTTAAATTTTCCGTTGAAAATGTTTCCCGACATGGTGATAAGGTTCAGCGAATCAACCTCATAACTTGCTTCGAGCGAACCAAACATAAAGTCACCCCAGTTTTTGCCAGTAGAAAGCATGTTCAGCGTGCGAAACTCTTCGCTGGTGAAATCTTCGCGCGAATTTTCGCTATTGATTTTGCGCTTAAACTGGTGGCTATAATTGACATTTGCCGACACAGTGAACTTGCCGCTTTGTGCCGTAGCGAAAAAACCGCCGCCGCTTTGGCGAGTATCTAAATTGCCATTAACGGTGGCATTGTAGCCTTGCACCTTGGCATCGGTGGTGATGATATTGAGCACACCACCCACGCCCTCAGCATCGTATTTTGCGCCCGGGTCGGTAATGACTTCAATCTTCTTGATAATGTTGGCAGGCATGCTGCGAAACACCTCTTTGGGATTGTTGGTCATCATGGTGTTTGGCTTGCCGTTAACCAGCACCTTGAAGCTGCTCGAACCGTTCACCTGAATGTTATCCTCGCCGTCAACCGTCACCATAGGCACTTTGCGCAGCATCTCGGTGATGGTGTTAGTTTTGGCGTCGGGGTCGGCTTCCATATCATATGTGATTTTGTCAACGTCAGCCTTGATGAGTGGGCGCGATGCCTCAACCAACAATTCGCCAAGAGCATTGTCGGCTGCCTTTGTAGCCACCTTGCCCAAATCAACGCTTGTGTGGGCGGCATCAATCTCAAACGTGCGCATGGCAGGCACTTTGCCAACCACCGAAAACGATGCAAGATACTTGCCCACGCCCTTTAATGACACGTTGAACTTGCCGTCGGCATCGGTAACATCAACCTTCACCGGTTGCGTGCTCGGCTTCGCCATGTCAAACACCCTCACTGTGGCAAACGGCTCACTTTCTCCACTCACCGAATCCACTAAAACACCCCTAACTGAATAGCTCACTGAAGTCTGTGCCGATGCAACTTCGGCTCCAAAACACAGCGTAGCAATAATGCAAACAAGCATTAACGTGATTCTTTTTTTCATCTCTCTGTTTTATAATTGTGTTACCTACATGTCGTTATTCAACGACTATTATTTTTTTAGACGTGATTCAATTGCCTCATTCGCACAGCAAAATCCCACATCCTTGCCAATAAGACGCAAACACATTCCCATTATTTACACAAAACTCAGTATTTAACAATTCTTTAACACACCAAAAACAAAACAAAGAAACTACCACCCCCCCATTAGCGCAAGGAGGGAGGGTGAATGTAATGAATTAGCTTGAGTTTGTTTTGCAGATGGCGCGGGTGTGGGAAAAGTTAGTGTAGCGGCAAGCTGCCCATTTGGTTGGGCGGTGGTGTTGTTGTGAGTTATGTATATTTTTTGGGTGATTTTATGCATCAATATGCGCAGAGTGGAACTGCCCTCATCTCCCCGATGCGCTCAAAAGGTGCTGTGATTATGCATTTTGCTGTGATTATAGGGACTTTTTCTTGCCGCACAAAATTATGAATTTTTTTGCATATTAAAAAATTTTTCAAGTTTTTTTGTTTATTGTGACCCAGAATATTGAAACTGCGATGTTATTGGCAAATATGAATAATTAAACGATGTGAAATTGCGGCAAGAAAAAGTCCGTTTTTATGCCACGGACACAATGTTCACATAAAACTTTACAAATCAACACTTTAACGCCTATGTCGCAATTCAAAGACATTCATAAAATCAATATTGGACCTATCATAAAGCGCCGTCTTGATGGGATGGGAATATCATACACACATTTTGCGCAGTTGATACATGTGTCACGTCCCACCCTGTATGGAATTCTTGCCAGCAAAAGCATAGATATTGACCGTTTGATTCTGATTTCCGAGATTTTGGAATATGACTTCATAAGAAATGTTTACTATAAGGCCGACCGTTTCGGCAAAAACGTGGTTGACATCCCTGTTGACTGCAATTTGCTCAAAGATAACACAATAGCACTAAATTTAACCTTTGTTGACAATTGTTCCAAAGGTGGTGTTAATAATACTGACGCAAACGTAAATATTGCTGACAGCCAAGAAGATAAGCTATAAGAGGCATTAATTTAATTTTGCAACAAATATTGTGGTCACTACCGCTCGCGGTGTGCCTTTATGTGCTCATTGAGCGCACAATGTGCCGTTTGCAAGGTGCAAAAGCAGGGTGTGGGACACATTATATATAGAAATATATATTGAGATTACATATTGATTTTTTTACTAACAATTTTAAACAAAAACTCAAAATGAAGAAAAAGATTTTGAATTTCTTTATGATTGGAGCTTTGACGCTGGCTGCATCAGCCGGCATGGTATCGTGTACCGACTACGATGACGATATCAAAGCCATCAACGAGCAGTTGAGTAAAGACGAAGCTTCATTCAATGAGCAACTTTCAGCATTGAAGGCTGCTTTGGACCAAGCCAAGAGCGACGCTGCATCTGCTGCATCTGCTGCTGAAGCCGCAGCAAAGAGCTATGCCGATGCTGTAGCTAAGGGTGCGCTCGATGAGGCTAAGATTTATGCCGACCAGGTGTCAAAGAAAGAGGCTGAGGCTGCAGCTGCTAATGCTAAGGCTGAGGCAATTGAAGAAGCTAAAGCTCTTATTGAAAAAGCAATTGTTGATTGCCAGGATTATACCGATGCACAAATTGCTTCACTCAGAGAAGAACTTGGCGGTCAGATTGCCGGTATTCAAAATGACCTTGACCTGCTCAATGGCGACGAAACAAAAGAAGGTTCAGTAAGATATCTTATTGCTAAAGCCAAAGAGGACTTGCAAGTTCAAATTGATGCTTTGATGAAATATGAGAGCTTGCTTAATGACCTTGCTGCTACATATCCGGCATTGAAGGAGACTGTTGCTCAAAACACTAAAGACATTGAGCAGTTGCAAACTGACCTCAAACAAGCAATCGCCGACATCGATGACTTGAAACAACGACTCACCGATGCAGAAGGAAATATCTCGGCTAACGCTTCAGCTATTACAGAACTCAAGTCGTTTATGACTGAAGCTAAGGCTAAGCTTGACAATGAGATTCCTGCTGAGTTGAACTCTATTCACACTTTGGTAATGGTTCGCCTCACCAGCTTGCAATACATTCCTAACTACTTCATTGGTGGTATTCAAACTATCTATTTTGAGAACGTTGACTACACTCCGCTTATCAACAACGAGGACGGTGTTCTTGCAGAAAACCCAAGAACATTACGCATAACCAAGAACATTGAGAGCGTTGTTAGCTATCGTTTGAACCCAAGCGGTGTTGACGAAAACACTCTTGACCTGGCTGCTATGAAGTATGTCAACAGCACTGCAACTATCGTTACTCGCAGTGGTGAAAGAGAACCGGTTATTTATCCTGTTGAAGACACTTGGAGCATCAAGGATAAGAGCGTGCTCACATTCCGTGTGCAACAAGCCACCAACAATCTCAGCAATGGCGCAGAAGATGTTGTTGACATCGTTTGCCTGCAATTGCCGCTTAAGGGTGACGCTCTTGCTAAGGGCGAAACTGAAGCTCTTGTTTACTCTGACTATGCACAAGTGCGTTCTACTATGGACAAGTGCCGCTTCTATGTTGGTAGCAACGTTGAAGGTCACGTAGCAACTGTTGCTAAGCCTGTTTACATGTGCCATGACAAGGCTGATGCTTATGCAGAGATTCGTCAACCTAACACTGAGGATATGATTTATCAAATCACTATTCCAAACGATGGCAAACCATTTAACTTGGCTGAACAACTCAATTTGATTAAGATAATTGATGAAAACGAAGCCGGCAAGAATGCTATTTGGGATAAGGAAATGATTGAACGCGCTGGTTTTGAACTGCGTTTCAGCAAGCCAACTGACGAATACAAGCCAGAAGGTGCTACTGTTGACCATCAATCATTCTACAACATCAGCGAAGCAGGTATTGTTGAACTTGTTAATGCTGACCAAGCTAAAGATAAAGGCATCACTCCAGTTGTTCTTTGCCAAGTTGTTGACGGTGCACAAGTTGTTACCGAGGCTTACTTCCGCATCAAGATTGGTGAAAAGGTAGTTGAGTTGGCAAAAACTGAAAAGCTCGTTCTTTCTGAAATTTCACGTGCAATGACAGTTTCTATCTCTGCTGAAGAAATGAAAGAAAAGGTTTATGACGTGCTCGGAATCACTCAAGCTGACCTTGAAGGTGCTGACGGCAAGTGGGCTTATACAATTGAGTCGGAAGGCGACCGTGTAAAAGACAACATGATTGGATTTGACAAGGACGGTAACTATTATCTCTGGATTAACGTTGATGCTTCACATCCTGACTACAGCTCATCTAAGATTTGGGCTAACACCGTATTAGATGAAGTAGCCAACAACTATAACAGTAGCCGCACTTCAACTGCTACAATCACCTTCACAAGCAACATTAACGAGGTTGTGAAGATTGACCTGAGCATTATTCCTATTAAGCCTTACTACACTCTTGGTTACGTTGAAACTCCTTGGAAGAGCGTCACCAGCAGCGGAAGAAATCAAGACAAGGGCGTCTTGATTGCTAACCCATCAGCATTCTCAAATGAATCAGGTGAGAACGGAACAACCAAGTATGTATTCAATGTTTATGATGGTTTCAACCTCTCATCAAAGAACAACCCTAAGTGCATTGTTAAGGATGCAGAAGGCAATATTCTTTGCGATAAGGAAGAAAACGACGCATGGTTAGAAAAGGGTTATGGCTTCAAGTGGGTTAAACCTGAAGTTAACTATATGAGACAAAACAAATCGGCTGTTGGTCTTCAATACTATCTGCCTGAGGTTAGCGCAGAGAATATCGAAAACAACACTCTTGCTAATGCAGTTGATTTCAGCGAAATTGGTGCTGAAGGAAACTGGGGTGTTAAATCAGCTCGCACATTTATCAATGGTTGTGAAGAGGAAGGCGCAGAATTGCCACACTTCGGCTTGTATGCAGAACTCCCAATTCCTGTAATTCTTGAAAATGTAGCTAATGCCACAGCTACTAAGTTCTTGCCTCTTGGTGACTACACCGTTGAATTTAAGAAACCTTTGCGCTTAGAAATTAAGCCAACCAACTTCTCATGGACCGATGCAGTAAATCAAGCTCAAACATTAACTTGGGGTCAAATGATTACAGTTAAAGACTGGGAAGGAAAAGAAGTTGATATGAAGAGGGAAGGCTCTGAATATAAAGATTTCTATAATGTTTCTTACTGCGACTTTGACTACACTGTAGTTAACGATGTGAAAGTTGCTAAGGTGACTACCAACTTGAAGGAAGACGGCTTGAATGTAGTTGTTGACCCTGATTATCGTGAAGGTAAGTTGCCAGCCAACACAACAGTTATTGTTACACAGGATGGTGCAATCAAGTATCAGAACTCAGGTAACCTGATTACTAAGCCTTATGATATCTTTGTTCCTGTTTCAATCGAACATAAGTGGGGCAAGGAAACCAAGGTTATTACCATCCACGTGAACGTGCATGAATAATCAAGAATGATTTGACATTCTTAAATAAATAATAGGGATGGGGCCGCTGAAGTGGTGGCCCCGTCTTTGTGTATAAAACATATTAAAAGAAAGGAGTTTAAGCATTATGAAATGGTATAAGATGTTGATGTTGCTTCTGCCCATAGCAGCCCTCACGGCATGCGGCGGCAAGAGCGAAAAGGCTGAAACGACGGTTGACGTTGACTCTATCA
Organism: Muribaculaceae bacterium; assembly: GCA_051871515.1. GTDB lineage: Bacteria > Bacteroidota > Bacteroidia > Bacteroidales > Muribaculaceae > SFTJ01. The sequence continues at coordinate 39,237 of JBJECY010000069.1, forward strand.
ATCATAGCCGCTTTGACGAAGAGATGGTGCGCACTGCCGAAGACACTCTCAACGTTGAGAACCTCACCAAAACCTATTTCCGTGCGCTTCAGGACAAAGAATTTGACCGCGCCTTGGGTATGTTGTTTTCTCGTCATGAGGATGGCAGCACGCAGCTTACGGCTGCCGAACGCAAAAACCTCTTGTCGGTGTATAATAGTGTGCCCGTATATGACTTTCAGATTATTGATTTGAAGATGTACGGCGAACTTGACACCGAGGTGACTGTGCGCGTGGTGATGTTTGCACCGCGCCCTGGCGATGACCGCCCCAACCACATCGACTATAAGCTGCATCCTTGCCGCATAGATGGCAAATGGTTGCTGAGTGTTCCGCTTGCGTTTAAAGAAACAGGAGATTCGGTGAACAACTATGATATTCAAGAGGTTGAAATCATCAACAAACGTCTCTCGGAACAACAATAAATAAAAGCCAATCGTTTCTCTACTAAGAATATAGGAATGAGTTTTTTCGTTACGAATTAATGTTTTTATTTACACATTTGCACAAAATGAAATTTTTTTTTGTAATTTTGTGATGTTGACTTTTGGTCATTGGTAATATTCATGTGTAAGCAACAATTAATACGATACAGCGAGAAACATAGTAAATAGTAATAGTAATAGTAAATGAACAGTAACGCAGAGTGGCGTAGTTGTGAAACTCCGCCACTTTTTTATATCTATATGTGAAGGGCACGCAAAAAGATTTCGCACCACATAGGTCAGTGCGATGCAGCACTAAAGGCACATCGTTTTCTAAAATGGCGCAGAAATGGTCAAGGCGCTGATTTCACGCCTCTATCTTCCAATCTTCTATGGTGTGGCTCTCGGCATTGAAGTTAATGCCGATTTTGGTAATTGGCAAGCCGCTGAGGGCGAATCGCGAAGGATAATCTTTGAGGTTAATCTGGTTCATCGCTGCCTCGGCTGACTTGTTGAGTTTCAGTTCAATAAGATATAATGCCTTGCCGGAATTCATAACCATGTCAACTCGACCGGTGGCAGTGCGCACTTCCACATCAACGTATCGGCCCATTAACGAGAATATCACATAAAGAAGCTGTTGGTAATGACCCTCGTAGTTGGTGTTATCGCATTGCGGGATGGTCAAAAGATAAGCTTGCAACAAGCGCAGCATTTCGTTGAGGTCATCTTTATACACGGCAGAAAACATGCGTGCTATTGTGGTCATAC
>JBJECY010000070.1:0-40115 GCA_051871515.1 Muribaculaceae bacterium
TCTTTCGCATTGCTAAGCTTTACGCCTACCCACACTAAATAACTACTGAGCCCAATGCGCCATTGCTGTATCATGCCGGCAACGCCGTGCTTCAACATAACAGCATAAAAAAACATCTGCCTGTATATATAAAATTAAACACAACAGGCAGATGAACAATAATGAGTAAAACCATAAGAACTGGGGCGAATGAACGACAATTAGTCGAGCACCGTCACCCAGTTATGCGTGTCAGGCTCGTCGCCAAGCTGAATAGCGCGCAAGCGGTTATAGAGCTTAGTGGTCCAAGGGCCGGGATTTCCGTCCTTCGACATAACATACGACTTACCTTCGTCAATATCATCGACTTGCGAGATTGGCGCAGCCACAGCAGCGGTTCCACATTCTGCTGCCTCGTCCATCTCAGCCAGTTCTTCAAGCAAAATAGGACGGCACTCCACCTTCATACCCAAGTCTTTGGCAATCTGCTGAAGGCTCATATTGGTGATTGACGGCAAGATAGAACCACTCTTAGGAGTGATGTAAGTGTCGCCCTTCACAGCAAAGAAGTTGGCAGGACCACACTCGTCGATATATTTTTTCTCCTTAGGGTCGAGATAAAGCACAGCCGAGTAGCCGCCTTTCTTTGCCAAAGCGCCGGCAGTGAGGCTTGCAGCATAGTTGCCACCCACCTTCCAACGTCCGGTGCCGCATGGAGCAGCACGGTCAAACTCGCGATAGATAGCCACCTTAGTAGGCTTGAATCCCTCTTTGAAATACGGGCCCACAGGAGTGACAAAAATCAAGAACAAATATTCTGTAGCCGGTTTCACGCCCACTTGTGCCGACATGCCCAATTCCAACGGACGAATGTACAGCGAGCTGCCGCTGCCATAAGGCGGAATGAAATCCTCATTGAGGCGCACCACCTTCTCAACCATTTCACGGAATTTCTCAACGGGCAGAGGAGCCATCATGATGCCCTCAGCACTGCGCTGAATACGCTTTGCATTCTCGTCAAGGCGGAAGATGCGTATCTTGCCATCCTTGCCGCGAAACGCCTTTAATCCTTCAAATACTTCTTGACCATAATGCAAGCATGTGGCTGCCATGTGCATATCAACACGCTCTGAATCAGTGACTTCTATTTCTCCCCATTGGCCATCCTTGTAGCTGCAACGCACATTGTAGTGAGTCTTCATATAGCCAAAAGAGAGATTACTCCAGTCTAAATTATTCTCCATTTCTTTTATTCTTAATATCCGATATATTATATTTCTTTTATTAAAATGTTCTCATAACCATTTCGGAGCGCAAAGATACAAAAAATCATTAGTTTTAGCGCAGATTTAGTTATAAAAACTCGCCCGTAAGAGCCAAATTCTTATAAATATTTGTCGCTGATAGGCTCACAGCCCGTTTTCACTTTCGTTGACTCGGTTGTTTTGCATCGTGCTCCGGTTAAAGCAGTGAGGTTTTAATGTAGCCAACAGATTGGCATCAAAGAGCCACCTTTTGAGTGCGGTTCTCAACCTTCACAATATAAATGCCGCGCGAGTTCACCTTAAGCGCACTCTCGCCGGCGGGCAGCGTGGCCTGTGACACCAACTGCCCAAGAATGGTGAACACCCTCACCTGTATGCGGCGATTGGTGCGAATCACAATCATGCCATCTTTGCCAAAAATGTCAATATCACCGTCAATAGCTGTGGCGTGCTTCACCTCCTGCCATTGCGCTTGCTGCGCCTCAGCATATCCACTTACCGCTATTGCCAGTAACATTGTTAATATTATTACGATTCGTTTCACCTTAGGTTATACGTCTTTAAAACCACACCTTCTTTGAGCTTTCACATCATCTCTTTTTGCAACAGCTCAAATAAGCCGTTTAAATCATTACAAAGATAACGCATAATTTCAACTCAAACAAATGCTTTCACTAATAAATATGTGAGTTTACACATAATCTACACCCTCAGCCCCAAAGGCGACCCTCCTTTTGAGCATCATTTGGGCGCAAAATGCATAACTCCAATCAACACCAAAAACTGATTCTTACGGCACAATCTTCAGCATCTTTATGTATTAGACACCACTAACTGCTAAAAGTTTCAACCAGAGCGCAAAAAAAATAACAACTCTAACCGTTTCATTTTATGCCCCATCTGCAAGGAGCCTATTCATTACTTATGTTCACCATCAGGCTCGTCGAACGGATAACGGCGCTTGGGATTGCGCGGGAACCAGCCTTTGCGCACACGTTCCTGCTGCTCAAATATCTCGAGTATCGACCAAAAGCACGAAAACGAAGTGACGCCAAGCAACGCCGACGCCAACACGCTCTCAACCAGCGCAGCCGCCACCAGCAAGACTAAGCCCGCCAGCAGAAAGCACCACCAACAACGCGTGCCAAAATAGTATTCGCCCTTTATCACAATGGGGTGAAACACTCCAATAATCAGGAATGTTGATACGCCAATGATGATGCCTTGCCAATTGAGTTGACCAATAAATGTGGTTATATCCATAGTGAAAAATATGTTATGCAATAAAAAATTATTTCTGTTGACCTATCACTAAAAAAGGCTACGACGCATTGCTAACCTATGCTGCATAACGCACCGCACGCAACCATGCCGCCGCCATTTTGGGTGCAAAGATAGTGCAAGGCGAGCGCAAAGCAAAATTAAAAGCCAACGGATTTTGATTTTCTTTGCCAAGCCGAAGCCTATCTTATTTAACGATAGCACAAGGCGAGCGCAAAGCAAAATTAAAAGACAACGGATTTTGATTTTCTTTGCCAAGCCGAAGCCTATCTTATTTAACGATAGCACAAGGCGAGCGCAAAGCAAAATTAAAAGCCAAAGGATTTTAATTTTCTTTGCCAAGTCGAAACCTATCTTATTTAACGATAGCACAAGGCGAGCGCAAAGCAAAATTAAAAGCCAACGGATTTTTGATTTTCTTTGCCAAGCCGAAGCCTATTTAATATGGTGATAGCGCAAAGATGACGAGGGCATTAAATGCTCTGTTCAAAACACAGTCCCTTTGCCCACATGGTAGCAGGCACATAAAAAGCAAGGCACCGCTCCATAGAGGGGCGATGCCTTGTGACAAAACAAGAATTATTTTCTGAGAATTACTTCTTTGAAAGTTTTTCCTTCAGAGCAGCCAGTTCTTGGATGTCGCCAAGAGTGGTCTTTTCGATGGCTGGAGTAGCAGGAGCTTCTTCAGTAGCAGCCTTGCTGGCAGCCTTCTTAGCCTTGCGTTGTTCTGCCTTAGCAGCATCTTCAAAGATGCGGCTGTGTGACAGGATGATGCGCTTAGCGTCCTTGTTAAATTCAATCACCTTGAAGTCGAGCTTCTCGTCTTGCTTAGCGGTAGTGCCGTCTTCCTTAACCAAGTGCTTAGGAGTAGCAAAGCCTTCTACGCCATAAGGAAGTGCAACAACAGCGCCCTTGTCGAGGAGTTCAATGATTGTACCCTCGTGGATGCTACCAACGGTGAATACGGTCTCAAATACATCCCAAGGATTCTCCTCGAGTTGCTTGTGGCCAAGGCTCAAACGACGGTTGTCCTTGTCAATTTCAAGAACTTGCACGTCGATGTCGGCACCAATTTGAGTGAATTCTGATGGGTGCTTGATTTTCTTGGTCCAAGAAAGGTCGCTGATGTGAATCAAGCCGTCAACACCCTCTTCAAGTTCAACAAACACACCAAAGTTGGTGAAGTTACGCACCTTGGCAGTGTGCTTGCTGCCAACAGGATACTTCTCTTCAATATTTTCCCATGGGTCAGCCTTGAGTTGCTTGATGCCAAGCGACATCTTGCGCTCATCGCGGTCGAGAGTAAGAATCACAGCCTCAACCTCGTCGCCCTTCTTCAAGAAGTCTTGAGCTGAACGCAAGTGTTGTGACCACGACATTTCGCTCACGTGGATAAGACCTTCAACGCCCGGAGCAATCTCAACGAATGCACCATAGTCGGCCATAACCACTACCTTGCCCTTAACCTTGTCACCTACCTTGAGGTTTGGATCAAGAGCATCCCATGGATGAGGTTGCAATTGCTTCAAGCCCAAAGCGATGCGGCGCTTCTCGTCGTCGAAGTCGAGGATAACCACATTGAGCTTTTGGTCGAGCGATACAATTTCCTCTGGGTGATTTACGCGGCCCCAAGAGAGGTCGGTGATGTGGATAAGTCCATCCACGCCGCCAAGGTCAATGAATACGCCGTAAGAGGTGATGTTCTTAACAACGCCTTCAAGCACCTGACCCTTTTCGAGCTTAGCGATGATTTCTTTCTTCTGTTGTTCAAGCTCAGCTTCAATGAGTGCCTTGTGTGAAACAACAACATTCTTAAACTCTTGGTTGATTTTAACAACCTTGAATTCCATAGTTTTACCTACGAATACGTCATAATCGCGGATTGGCTTAACGTCGATTTGGCTACCTGGCAAGAATGCCTCAATACCAAATACATCAACAATCATACCACCCTTAGTGCGGCACTTGATGTAACCCTTGATTACTTCGTCTTTTTCAAGCGCTTCGTTTACACGATCCCAGCTCTTAGCAACGCGAGCCTTGCGGTGCGAAAGGATAAGTTGTCCCTTCTTGTCTTCCTGATTCTCAATAAACACCTCAACAACATCGCCGGGCTTGAGGTCAGGATTGTAGCGGAATTCGTTTAATGGAATGATACCATCTGACTTGTAGCCGATGTTAACCACTACCTCGCGCTTGTTTACTGCGATAACGGTACCTTCAGTTACTTCTTTGTCCTTAATTGTGTTAAGGCTTTCGTCATAGGTTTTTTCCAACTCTTCGCGAGATTTCTCTCCTTGAGTCTCGCCTTTTTCAAAGGCGTCCCAATCGAAATCTTCAATTGGAGAATTCTTTAATTCTTCGCTCATTTAAATTAGTTAATAAATTAGTTAATTACAGCTTGCAGATTCGTTCCCGCAAACATGACTGCAAAGTTACGCATAATTTCCTATTCCTCAATAACTTTTTTCAAAAATTTTTATCACCGCCACTACTGAACGGTTCCTGTGTGTTTGGTGTAACGGCAATCGCACTCATTGCAACTGCCGGCGGGCTATGATGCGTGCTTTCACCTTATTATAACATAGCATCCAAAGCAACGGCAATCCCACGCCGACTATTGTGTAGAGCACCCAAAACAGGTCTTCGTGGTGCTCGTGTATCACCATGTGGCACCCTATCTGCCCCCACGGCAGCCCGTACCACATTATTTTAATAGCGCTGACCACCTTAAACGAGATGATGTGAAACACATAGACGTAGATGCTCATGTTGCCGGCATACACCAACAATGAGCGCAGCCAACCGGGGTGGCGGTCAATCACACCCGAGATATAGTGTACCATCAAAAAGCCTATTGTGCCGGTAATGGGCAGCGTGAGCACGTCAATCATCTTTGGCCTCAGATTCATACCAGCCAAATGCAGATGCGCTCCGCCAATTAGCAGCAGCAAGAACAGCAGCGCAAGCGCCCAATGCTGCTTGATGCGGCTCTCGTAAGAACGGAAAAGCACGCCAACGCCAAAGAATATCACGCCCCAGTTCTCGCGGATGCCGCCCTGCACAATGGTCACCACCTTTAGTCCGTTGCCAATGCGGAACAGCGCAAACGCCAACGCAGCCACTATGATTGCCACCACAGCGCCATTGCCCTGAAGCCACTTATGGCGACCGTCAATCAGGCGATATAATGCCATGAACAGTATGCTCGACACCAACAATGCCCTGAAAAACCAGAACGCCCCCAGCAGAAACTCGTCGTAGCTTGCCATTGAGAACACAATGTTCACCGCCCGTTGGCACATCTGGCGTATGGTGTAAGGGTGAGTCACGCCATTCTCCCAGTTGCCAAACTGCTCGTTGAGCAATCCAACCTCAAAAAACAGGTTGTGCAACAGCAAAAACAACAGCGACCATTTCACCATAGGCACATACAACCCGGCAAAACGCTTCTCAACGTATGTCCACGAATCGGTGAGATACTTGCGGCTGAAGAAATAGCCTGCGGTGATAAAGAAAATGGGCATGTGGAACAAATAAATAAAGTTCATAAGCAGCCCGGGACCCTCGGCGTGCCCCATCACCATCAAGATGATGGCTATGCCCTTGCAAATTGATATTGTTGTGTTCTGTTTTTTCATAATCAACCACAAAAATAAGAACTTGTTTTGAATCCACGAAATCAAATTTATGAGCTAATCTCAAAAAAAGCAATCATCGCAGCCACCTCAACAGCAAAAAAAGATGCCATGAAAAGAAAAAACTTTGATTTATTTGTAATTTTGTGACACACTTTTGCGTCAAATCAATAAAAAAAAGAAACAACATAAAACCCAGGAAAAAATGAAAAAATTCACCCTTATTGCAATGTTTATTGCGCTTTTCACATTCAGCACAAACGCGCAACTGCTTTGGAAAGTATCGGGCAACGGTCTGTCAAAGCCCAGCTACCTGTTTGGAACTTGCCATGTGGCAACAATGAAAATGACCGACAGCATCCCCGGCTTCAACGATGCCCTCAACGCGTGCGATGCCGTTTATGGTGAGATTGAGAAATCTGACTTGGCAAATGCCCAACAAGCCATGATGGAGATGATTTCGGCTCCTGCCGACAGCACACTTAGCAAAGTGATTGACCAAATCACACTTGCCAAAGCCGACTCTTTATTTAAAGATGCAACACAAGGCATGGTGAGCATTGACCAGTTTGAAAACATCAAACCGGCTTTTGTTTCTACCCAACTCGCCATGATTACGCTCATGAAGTGTTTCCCCGGATTCAACCCAATGGAACAAATAGATTTTGCAATTCAAGGTAAAGCCACTCAGTTGGAGAAAGAGCTTGGCGGCTTTGAGACCACACAATTTCAGCTCAATCTGCTCTACGGCAAATCAATCAAAGAGCAAGCCGAATCGCTCACTCGCACCATTGCCACGTTCGACACAAACAAAACTTTCGGTATTGAATTGGCAGATGCCTACAAAGCACAAAACCTCAACGCCGTTTATGATGCCATAATGAAAGAACAAATTGCAAGCGACTTGCCCGAATGGCAAAAACAACGCAACATGAACGAGCTAATCTTTGACCGCAATGCCGATTGGGCACAAAAACTTGCCAAACTGATGCCACAGAAAACAGTGCTTGTGGTGGTGGGCGCAGGTCACTTGCCCGGCGAGAAAGGTCTTATCAGCCTCTTGCAAAAAAACGGCTACACCGTTGAACCGGTGAAATAACACCATCGCAAACCAAGCATACACTTTTTTTCACAAAGCAGCGAGGCGGAGCAGAAAACGCACCACCTCGCTGCATCGCTTATAAACCGGGGAATTTCTTGGTTCAAGCCACATGCCCCCTCGCCAGTACGGGCTACGCAAGCCCATCACTGCATGCGCATAACAAAGTTTTTCTCATATTCTTTAGCTGGACCGGCTTCTCTTATCACCTTTTCCACATTTATTGAGCCTTTTCTTTGCCGCTTTGCTTTCCAGCTAAACGCCTTAGTTGACGTTTTCACAGCCGCCGGACTAACAGCGCCATTTATGATGCAAAGTTCCTCAATGCCATTTCGCAACGAGTTGGCTGCAATAGGCGCAATCTCAAGCTTTCCTGTACCCTTCACGCGCTCTTGCCCAACCTTTTTCTCGTCAACAAGCTTTTCGTTGAAGTAGAAACGCAAAGTCTCGCCATCATAGGTGAGAGTGGCTGTGTTGTCGCAATCGTCATTCACCACATTGGATTGCGACATCAGCTGCACTTTGCCCGCATCGCCGCCCACATTAAGGTATGCCACCGCCTGTTTTCCCTGAATGAACATGCCATAAGCTCCCGGAGTATCCATGCCGCCGTTTTTGCGCATCAGCCATCGCTGCTCGTGCCATCCGCTCAGGTTCAGGAATGTGCTGTGGGGATGAAAGCGCACATGCACAGTGAATTTCTCTGGTTCAAGGCTCGGCTTGTGGTCAATCACCGGGCGTGGCACATACATGTCGAAATTGTTATTCTCCCACTTTTGCAGCTCAGCCGACGACTGTCGCCCAAAACTTGCCACCTTGCCACTCACTTTGCCCACCACATTGTTGCGGATGGTTATCTTGCTACTGCACTCGTCAAAGCCCATAGCATCAACCACGCCATGAACGCCTTCGCCCTTAAAAATTTGGTCAATGTAATTGGCATCGTAAACCGTGCCATCACAGTCGCCAAGCGAATACATGCCGGCTGCATCACCAAGAATCTGCGCCACATGATGTATGTGGTTATGAGCAATGTAATTATTCTTGGTGAAATTATGTTCAAAACCCCAAGTCCAACCTGTGCTGATGCCACTATAACTTATATACGACAACTCGTTATTGACAATCTTGTTGCCTGAGGTCTGCGCCATCCACACGCCCACGGCTGCCGGATGAACACTGCCCAAGCGAGTAATCAGGCAATTGCTCACCACATTGTTGCACGGAGCCTCACTGGGCGCTATGCCTGCCTCGTCAACCAAACGCACGTCAAAGCCAATATACACACCGCCGGCTCCGGCATCGGCAATCTCACACCCGGTGAGGCTCACGCCGTTGCAGCCATGGGCAATGCTCACGCCTATGGCTCCCATGTGACGCATGCCGCACGTCATAAACTCAACATCTTTTGCATATGTGAAATTGAGCGATGCTCCGGCTGTTGGCGCCGCCTGCGAACCGGTGAATCCCGCCCGCAAGTCGGATGGGAAAAACGGCACCGATTTCTGCACCTCGGAGGGCCAATTGGGCGCAATGTCATAAAGCCCCATCCTATAAGCTGTGTATTGAAAATCAATACTCTCAAACCTGATGTTGGCAACCGCCTGCTGCGGTGTGCCGCTGCATTGCAGCAAATTATCAAGGCGCGGAGCATAAATCTGCATCTCGGCAGGATTCTCACCCCTATTCAATAACAAATGCAGCATGCCGCTTTCACGGTCAAGAAACCATTCGCCCGGCTCGTCAAGGGCTTGGCGTATGTTCTCAATGCGATAACGCATATTCTGCCCGAAGAAACCCACCGGGTAGCGGCACGGTGAACAGAAATACACCTCATGCCGGGCAGTATCGACCGACAGAATCGACTGCCACGAACATTCCCAACTATGGAAAGTGAGAACCTCGGCGTTTTTCCAATCGTTCCAATAGTCGATATCATGGTCGCGATAAGCAAATCCACACCGCGAGAGCCAATGGCGCGCATCTTTGGCGCTTTGGTCGTTGCTCACCACCCCGCCCTCTTGAAAGATGGTTTTCAAGCCACCTTGAGTAGTGTAAAATCCCTTGTTGGGAGTGCGTGCGCGCGTTAACCGCTTGTGACCGGCAAACAACTGGCGGAAGTACCAACTTCCGTTCTTCACCTGTGGCAACTGAGCCACCCAATGACCGGGAGCAATTTCTTGCCAATTGGTGATGTGGCGACCGCCGCTCAACACCACCTTACCATCACCTGAAGATGGCTTGATAGTAACCACGCCACACTCCGGTGTGTTGTGGGCATTGGTGAAAAGCAACGTGCTGTCGGCCTCATAAACGCCGGGCGAAACAAGTATGTCCACCGCCTGCATGTTGCCTTGCGAGCGCAATCGCTGCAACTGATTGGCGGCTTCGTGAAGTGTGGCATAAGGCGATTGGCTACTGCCATTGCCACCCACAGCACCATCACTCACATATATTTTCACCGTCTCGGCACCCTCAGCATTGATGCACATCAACATCAACAGCGCCAAGCAAAAACATTTAATTAGCAAATCGTTTAGTTTCATAGTAACACAAATCACATTTCATAAGCTATTGGCTAATTTATTACAATTCATGGTATTCCTCAGTGTTGCCGCACATAGCTGATTGCAGCTCGGCGTGACACAGTCACTCAGCTTTGAGATAGAGCCTAAAGCCAAGGTCGGCGCCACGGTCAATGGGCGCAAAACCGCTGCGGAAAGTTATCCGGCAATACCACTCGGCAACATTGAAGCAGCCGCCACGCACCACCTTAAACGACCCGCTGTAAGGACCTTGCGGATTAGTTTGCGGAGCAGCACCATAATCGGCATACCAATCGGCGCACCATTCCCACACATTGCCGCTCATGTCATATATGCCCAGTTCGTTGGGTTGCAGCGTCTTCACCTTGTGAGTCCTTTTGTGAGAATTAATTACACTCCAACACACATTATTAACATTGTTGCTGCCGCTATACTTGCTATTGCCACCTTTGTTGCCACCCCTCGCGGCAAACTCCCAAGCGGCCTCGGTGGGCAGGCTGAAGTGCTCGCCTGTGAGTTTATTCAAACGGCTAATGAAGTGTTGGCAATCGTTCCACGACACCATCTCCACCGGCGACTCGTCGTCTTTTTTGTCGCTGGGGTTCTTGCCCATCACAACATTCCATAAAGCCTGAGTCACCACGGTCTCGCCAATATAAAACGATGGCATAGTGACCTGATGCACGGGTGCTTCATCGGCACTCGCTTCCTCGCCCGGCTGCGCATCGCAGCCCATAACAAACGTGCCTCCCTCCACAGCTATCATTGTGAACGACACACCTTTGACGGTGAAAGTGCGGTTGGCATCGGCAGCTGCAACTCTGGCTGCGCACAGCAGCATCATCACCGCCATGCACCCACAAATGCATCTATGAAAATTCTTGGTAAACATATCAATAATTGCTTTTTTCTGTGGTTTAATTAATCTTTACCATAAAATTAGTGAATCTCAGGCATTATCACAAATAAAAACAAAAAAAGAGAGATGAAAAAAATCATCTCCCCTCGTTTGCTTGTTGTGGAGCATAGCGGACTCGAACCGCTTACCTCAACACTGCCAGTGTTGCGCTCTACCAGATGAGCTAATACCCCGTATTGTCAGCGCAAAGTTAGCACATTTTTTTAAATATTCAAACTTTCAGATTCATTTTTAGCAAAAAATGTGTTGCCATGCACATCAAAGCGCGGTTTTACATTAAAAAGTGATGGACCAATGAATTACACTGGCCCATCATGCATGTTATTGTTTATAGCAACACCTTTATTTAACCTCAACTTTCAGGTTGGTGATTTTGCTCTTGAAATTGCCGGCACTTCGCAGCGGGAAAAACAGCGTGCGCTGATAGTTGATGCGCGCTCCGGTGTTATATACAACCGGCTGGAACGGGGCATCGTAGTTGAGCTGATTGTGTGCCCTTAACCCTTCGTTCATCACATACATTTGCTTGGGGCCAAGCTCCTCGCGCTGCTTGCCGTTAACCAACAATCGGGTGCAGCGATTGTCGCCCTCAATGGTCAGCGTCACGGTCTCGCCTTCAGGAATTACGTAGTTGAAAGTGTTGAGATATCCCTCACGCTCAAATCCCAACTTGCCGGTCTTAGGGTCAGAAAGATAAAACACAGCGTTGCTTGAGCGGAACAGCTCGGTGCCGCGTTGCTCGGCAACGCCTTCCACCGTGAAAGTCACAGCATAGTTGTAACCAATCTCCTCAAACGGGAACTGAATACCGGGATTGAGAACAGGCATATCGAGCATCACAAAACCTGGGCTGCCCACGTGACCGAGCACGTTAACGCCCGGAGCCTCGCTCAACATCTGGCATTTGGCATTAAATTCATCATAAGGCACACTCACATGCTTGCCGCTCCAGCATTTTGCCGACAGCGTCTGCAAAGCAGGGAACACGCGGTGGTGAATGTCTTTCACCGTAATGCCATTGCCCACGTGGTCGTTCCACACGGCAAACATACCGCCTTCAATCGAAGGGTCGTTCTCCTCAAACACCTCACGGCCAATCACCGCCGGTGTCCATTTTTCGTAGAGATATTTGCAATTAAGGTAATCGTAGTAATAACCTGCCGCAGGCACTATGTACACCAGCCCGTCGGGGATGCTCACCAACTGATAGCCCAGGCGTTTCATCTCGCGCGGCTGGGCGTAGCCGTTATACCAGCAATGCATCAGCACGCCGTCGCTCTTCACCTCGGTGTCGCCATTGGCATGTGTGAGCGCACCCCACACCACAGCCTGCTTGCCATAGCTCTCAACCAAACGTATATAATGGTCGGTGAACGCACGGAATTTCTCAACCACCTCGCGTTTGGCATTTGAATACTCATCGGTGCCAATATGCACGCGAGGCCCAATGAACACCGGATTGGCTCCGCCAAGATATTCCTTAAACAAATCGTCAAGGAAAGTATATGTATCGGGGTTAAACAAGTCGAGGTGGTCCATGCCATATTCCTTGCTGCCGAGGTCGGGGCGATAATGCGTAAATGCCAACGAGTGTGCCGGCACATCAATCTCGGGAATTATTTCCACGCCATACTGCTGTGCCAGTTTTTGCAATTCAATAAACTCTTTTTTGGTGTAATGGCCATCTTTGGCAGTTAGCCCCGGATAGGTGTCGCTTTCAAGGCGAAAAGCCGCCTGGGTCTTGCTCCAGTCGTTGTCAAAAAATTGGCGGAAACCGTTATCATTGAGGTGAACCTGCAAGGTATTCATCTTGTAATACCCCATCACTTTCACCAAGTTGCGCAAATAGTCAATTGGAATGTATTTTCTGCCGCAGTCAATCATGAAACCGCGCAAGCGGTATTGCGGCGCGTCGGTGATGCTGCCGCAAGGCAAGCTGTAATCGTCACTTTGCTCGCTCATCTGCAACAAAGTGCGAGTGGCCCAGTATGCGCCTCTCTCAGTAGCCGCAGTAATCACCACCTCATTGCCAATGGTCATGCTGTAACCTTCGTCGCCCATCTGACGGTCGGTTGAGCGGCTCAGCACCACATCACCTCGGCGAGCCTTGCCACTCACCACGGTGAGTGCTCTGCCAACCATCATCTCATAGTCGGCGGCAAGCGATTGTGCCACCGCCTTCAGGCGTTTGTCCTTCACCACTATGCGTCCCGAGAGGGTCATTGTGCCCGATTTAGGCGTCCATTCGGCAAGCTCGGGCACCACAAATGGTTTAACATTCTCTGCCGCAGATGCCTTGCCTACACTCATTCCACAACTCACTGCCACAAGAAGCAGCGCAATCATCACATTGCTTATTCTCTTCATTTCTTCTCTTAATAATATGATTTCTTGGTTTGGTATTTATGTAACAACAAAGGTAGATGATTTGGCGGTATTATGCAAGCGCGGCAAGCGCCCAAGATGCCAAAACAGCAAAAAAAGCCGCCGGCGCACTCGCGCCAACGGCCTTTTAACTAATAACTAACCATCATCAATAATCAACAACTGATGTCAATTACTGTATATCAATAATCTTAGAAGCTTTCTTGGTTTCTTCAGGATTGAGCTTTGGCAAGTTCACTGTGAGCACGCCGTTCTCAACCTTAGCTGTTATCTTCTGCTTATCAACGTCGTCGGGCAAAATCATTGCCTGGCGGAAGCGAGTGTATGAGAACTCGCGACGCAAATAGTGCATGCGGTTGACATTCTCATCGTCCTTCTTAACCTCCTTTTCGAGCGACACCACCAGGTTTTCGTCCTCATCGAGGTTCACCTTGAAGTCGTCTTTGGTCATGCCCGGAGCAGCTACCTCAACTATATATTCATGTTCACGTTCAATCACATTAACTGCCGGTGTGGTGTTGGCACTCATGCGGTCTAACATTCCGTTACCAAAAATTTCATTGAACACGCTTGGCAACCATTCTTGGTTATTTCTAACTGTAATCATAATTCTTTTTCTCCTATGTTTTAGTGTTAATATTTCAGTTTATTATTTGAATCGCTCGCTGGCAGCAGATAAAAGCTTAACTGGTTTTTATCGCCACTCTTTTGAGCTTTTCACTATATACTATCGCAAATCACATACCACGAGAGAAAAATCGCCAACACACGCCAAAATGTCGCATATCAGCAGCAATTTTGGCAGTTTTTCGCTTATTCGTTGGTCATTTTGTCATATATACAACCTTTTTTATTGCAAACAAGGCATATTTCTTTGGCACGATGCCACAGCACATGCCATCACGGCGGCAGCACTGGCAATGCCTTCTGCCACATATTATATATATGCCGCCGCCACCGCATCAAAAAATCAATGTTTTTTGCCCTATTCTCAACATAATACATCGCCCAAGGAGTGAGTCTCTCAGAATTTATGATTATCTTTACACCTGTCATTTGCGACTTCTCTCAATCTTTGGATTCGCAACACCAAGATTAGTAAGAATCCTATATGACAATATTACGGACTACGTTTGCAGCCCGAGAGTTAATACCAAAAATATCATTTATAAATGTTGTGAAATAAGGTAATTTATGAAAGTATCTATCACTAAATTGCTTTGTCTGCTTGTAGCTTTACCATTTTATGCGTGGGGCGGTGACCTGACGATGTGGTACGACAAGCCGGCGGCAGATTGGAATTACGCCTTGCCAGTGGGAAATGGCCGTGTGGGAGCCATGGTATATGGCGGCGTGTGGAAAGAGACAATTCAAGTTAACGAAGAAAGTTTGTGGGCGGGATGCAAGACGCAGTCTGATGCCGATGCTCGCGAGTATTTGCCCGAGATACAGCGACTATTGCTCGAAGGCAAGACCGGAGAGGCTGTTGAGATGGCAAATCAGCGTTTGCAAAGCAACCCTATGCGTATTCGCTCTTATCAGCCGTTTGGCAACCTGTATGCAGAATTTGTTTCACAAGGTAATGTGTCAAACTATCGTCGTGCGCTCGACCTCGAGAATGGCATTGCCTCGGTGGAGTATGACGCTAATAATGTGAGCTACCGCCGCGAAGTGTTTGTTTCTGCTATCGACAACGTGATGGTGATTCATTTCACAGCATCAAAGCCCGGCAGCCTAAATTTCAGCTTGCGTTACGACCGAGAGAAAGATGCCTCAGTACGCACTTTAAATCAGCAACGTGTGGCCGTAGAGGGTCAGATTTTTGATATGCCTGCCAATGAAAGCTCCGAACCGGGATTTCACATGCGTTTTGCCGGCATCATACAGGGCAGCCACAAGGGCGGTCAAATGATGTGCCGCTCAGGTATGTTCTATGTGGTTGGGGCCGACGAGGCTACTTTCTATGTTACTGTTGCTACCGACTACGATTTCAGCCGCCTTGATTTGAATCGCGATATCAACCCATTGCAGCAGTCCGAAAACATCTTAAATGCCCTGGGCACACCCTCTTATGAGGATGTTCGCAGCAAGCACACTGCCGAACATGCGGCTATGATGAATCGTGTGAGTTTCGATATGGGCACCGTTTCCGACCTACCCACCGACAAACGCCTGGATAACGTGAAGAAAGGTGTGCCCGACCTATCTCTCATCACCCTGTATTTTCAATACGGACGATACCTGCTGATGAACTCATCACGTCAACCCGGCATCATGCCTGCCAACCTGCAAGGCATCTGGAACCAAGACTTAAACGCCGCTTGGAACTCCGATTACCATACCAACATCAACATACAGATGAACTACTGGCCTGCTGAGGTATGCAACCTGTCGGAAACAATGCTCCCGTTCTCGCGTTTTATCAATGCTGTGCGAGTGCCGGGACGTGAAACAGCTTCTAAAACATATAACTCAAAGGGGTGGACCCTGAACCACCTCTCTGACCCATTTGGCCGCACTGCCATATCGGATGGCGTTGGCTGGGGAACATTCCCTATGGCCGGTCCTTGGTTGGTGCTCCACCAGTGGGAACACTACCGCTTTACAGGCGACCGCGATTACCTTGCCTCTGAGGCTTACCCCTGCATGAAGGAGTCGGCGGAGTTTATATTAAGTTTTTTGGTAAAGGACAAAAACGGATATTTAGTAACCGCGCCATCTAATTCGCCTGAAAACGCCTATCGTACAGCTGACGGTAAGCGGTTTAATCTGACTTATGGCGCCACTATGGACATTGAAATCATACGCGAAGTGCTTGAGGCTTGTTTGCAGGCGCAGAAAGTGCTTGGCGTAGATGCCACTTTCGGCAAGCAGTTGCGTGCCACTTTGGCTCAGTTGCCACCAATACGCATCAGCAAACGATATAACACCATTCAAGAGTGGATTGAGGACTACGAAGAAACCGAGCCCGGGCATCGCCATGTGTCGCATCTGTTTGGTCTTTATCCGGGCACCACTATATCTGCCAACACCCCTGATTTGTTTGAGGCTGCTCGCCGCACCATAGAGCGCCGCCGTTACTACAACGAAGTGGAGCACCAAGGCACCTACACGGGATGGAGCCGAGCTTGGATGATTAATTTCTACGCACGCCTAATGGATGGCGAAGAGGCAGGAAAGAATGTGGAACTGCTGTTGGCACGCTCCACTCTCGATAATCTATTCAACACTCACCCACCCTTCCAGATTGATGGCAACTTTGGTGGCACAGCCGGTATTGCCGAAATGCTTATACAAAGTCATGATGGCGTGTTGCGTCTGTTGCCGGCACTGCCTAAGGCTTGGGATAAAGGGCAAGTGAAAGGGCTTTGCGCACGCGGCGGCATTACGGTGGATATCGCATGGACCGATGGCATCGTCACCAATGCCCGACTTCTCTCCAAGACGACTCAAAAAGTGAAGGTTTCTGTTAATGGCAAAGTCAAGACTTTAGCACTTCGCGCCGGAGTACCTTTTGAGTTAAAACTTTAACGAAAGTTTTTTCATAAATAAAAGCATCTGGAAAAGTAGCCCCGACATCACTGCCGGGGTTCTTTTTTCCTAAAGTCGTTTCATTTCTTCTTCTGCGGCAGACGTGCCTTTGTATTTGCTTTTACGGGGTTGGAAGTTGTAGATGATATTCAGTGCAACTCCCCTGCGGTCGTAGCTCTGGCGTTTGACAACAAGAACGCCGTAGGTGTTCATAGTCCAGTCATTGTTGGCAGTGTTGAATATGTCGGTGGCAGACAGTTTCACGGTCAGGGATTTGTTCAAGAAAGTCTTTCCGACCGAGGCATCCATCTCAAACCACGTAGAGCCGAAACGATTGGTGTGCATATCTCCCTGCGTCTGTCCGCTGATGTTGGCGGTTATCAACCAGCCGCGAGGCAACGAGAATGTATTATCGAAATAATATGAGAATATCGGCTTATTATATCTGGTGTTGTCAAGGGTCAGCCATTGGCGGTACATACCGAGGGTGACGTTGGGAGTCCAACGGCGTATTGGTTTGCTCCAAACGAGGTAGAGACTTAGTGCCGACACATCGATGTTAACCGGGTGCATAAGCAACTGAAGATTGTCGGCTGGATATAGCTGCTTGATAAAGGCGTATGTATCAAAGCTTCGAGTATAGTCGGCTTGAAGCATGAAGCCTTTCCACATACCGAATAGTTGCACATCGTGCATCTTCTCGTCTTGCAGCGAAGGATTTCCGCCTTCAATCTCGTGTAGCCCAGTGTAACTCAACGAGCCTGTAAGCTGCGAATAAGGCGGTTTCACCGTAGCCATTTTATAACTGAGGCTTATTTGCGATACGTCATTAAACGAATATCCGAGCGACAAGTCGGGCGTAATCAGATGGTCGCGGCGACTAACATCTTCATCCCGTTTGCCATCTACCTTGAAATCATAATCAACATATTCATATCTTGCGCCGAGGGAGAGCGAGAATTTACCGAACATGCGTGCCCATGATGCGAACAAAGCCGCCGATGTCTGCCGAGCATCGGTCAATGATGAAGGGATATATTCGCTGACGGCGCTGTTCAACATACGATAGTCAAGAGAAGTATGAGTATAACTGTCCTGTGTCCCGACAGTAAAATCCCCATTCCAGAGTGGGAAATTCAAATACAGTTTTCCTGCCCACAATGTTGACATTCGCAAGTCAGTGGAGTTCACGTTGGGATTCGACAAATCGGGGTATGTAGTTGCCACACTATTATTGGCGTGAGAATTGCGGAAGTCACCATCGAAATGCAACAAATATTTGTCATTGAAAGTGTTTTCATAATAAAGCGAAGCCAAGTGGCTGTGGCTGCGAATTTGCTTTGCAATATCTCGCAACAGCGGATTGGAGTTATCCAACCATTCAGCGCCATTATTTGTGAAATCGGCACACTCGGGATTATAGCGATAATATGCGCCAAACGATTGTGAGCCGTGAGAATAATTAAAACCACCTTTAATAACGCCAACAGTGGTTCGATAAGAATTGTTTTGACTGCTGCCAACCACAGTTTCCGTTCCATTGTATAAGAGCGTGTTGGTGGTTGTGCCTTTAATTAGTGAGTTGTTGCGGTTTATTGTTCCGTTAAGAAAAAAATCACAATCAGCAGCACGATAGCCAAGACCAAGATAATCCATAGCAGACCATTTGCGGCGGCATTCAAGCAGAAACTGGTCGGTAAGCGACAGCCCCTTCACGAAATTCCGTCGGGTGGTGATTTTAAGCACAGCATCGGTTGTGCTTTCGTATGCTGCTCCCGGAGCCATCAGCAATTCCACTTTCTTAATGTTGGAAGAAAGTAACTGTTGTAACTCCTGTTCATCGCGCATCGGTCGTCCATCGATGAAGATTTCAATATTATTCTTACCGATAACACTCACTGCGTTATCCTCCACCTTAATCATAGGCAATTGCGCGAGAACGTCAAGAGCAGTGCCGAGGTCGGCAAGATTTGTACCAGGGATTGTTGAAACCAGCGTTGTGCCTACTAATTTTGTCGCAGGCTGTTTTGCGGCTACCACTACCTCCTGCAACTCGCGTGAGAGGCTGTCGGTCGCTTCCTGATTCTGTGCCTTTACGGTCATAGTATAGAAAAGGACAGAAACCAGTAACATGATTTTCTTTGCGTTCATATTGAGTAAGTTTTGCATTAAAAATTATATGCAAAGTTACTCATCACGCATGCTATGATTCAAAAAAATAGTCTGACAACAAAGAACACAACTATTTGATATTTAAATAGTTATAAATGGCACTTATATAACAATCTGACACCCGAGGGAACAACATCAAAACGCCTGCAAATTGCGGTCTTTCAAGCGAGCCTTAAGGCGACTTTTGCGCTTATACACCACATCCACTGACGCGCCAATGAGAAGGCTGATAGTTCGTGCGGAAAGACCACAAGTGATGTACACTAAGAGTTGATAGTCCTCAGCCTTGATATCGGGGTATTTAGCCTTAATTGTCACAAGCAGATTTTCGCGGCAATCATTCACAGCCTGCTCCATTTGTGGCAAAGCATCTGTGCGCAAAGCATCAATCTCGCATTTCACTTTGTCGATGATAGCTTTGCGTTCAGCCTTTGTGCCTTGCGATTCATAGTATGTTTGGCAAAGCGTGTCGATGAGCGAAAAACGGTTCTCGAGCAATGCGTGCAGCTTGGCTTCTAAACTGCCTATATCGTTGCGACTAATGGAGAGTTGATTTTTCAGCCCCGATGCTTCGGCAAGCAGCACATCATTCCTTGCTGTTTGCATCCGCACCTTTTGCCGCAGCCACACAATAGTGCCAAAAGCCAAAAGGAAAACAATAATGCCACAAGAGGTGAAAAGTTGCATCTTAGTGCGTTCTTTATAAAGGAAAAATTCCTTTTCCTTTTGCAAATAGCGAGCCGTGGCAATAGCATCAACATTGCCCTGCAATAGGATTTGCCCCTTCAGCCGTGATGCTTTCTCAAATTCTGCAGCAAAGTTATGCCGCCCATAATACTCTATTGCAATATTAATAATGGTGTCAGTCGGAACAGATAGTTTATTGAATGCCATCGCTTCACTATACAGCAACGCCCAGCGAGCCAATGTGGCAGAATCCTGAAATTCCGACACATCAACAGCATTTAGTTTCGACAAAGCCTCCGACGGGTCGCTCTGCATAAGCTTCTCTGCCTCATCAAGAATCTTGGGATGGGAATTTGAGACGCTGCACCCGCTAATTATCAATATCAAAACTATGTATAGCAGACTGCGCATAGTGCAAACCATATTAAATTACTCTGTTTTATATGGATAGGTCACATCCCACAAGAAGAGCGCATTTCCCGGCATTGACGTGCCTGCCGAACAGCGGTTTTTCTTTTCAATGATTTCGCAAAACTGCTTAACCGTGATTTTGTGCCGCCCCACTTCAACAAGCGTTCCCACAATGGCACGCACCATATTGCGCAAAAAACGGTCGGCTGTGATGGTAAACACCCATTGGTCGCCCTCCTGTGCCCAACGCGCATAAGTGATGCGGCAGTTATTGGTCTTGACGTCGGTGTGCAGCTTGCTGAAACTTGTGAAATCAATATATTCTTTTAAATGGTCAGCCGCCTCATTCATCAAATCGAAATCTAAATCGGGCGGACACTTCCAACTCAACGGATAATGGAACGGATTTTTTTCAGTGTTGACAAAATATTTATATGTGCGGCTTGTGGCATCGAATCGCGCATGGGCATCATCGTGTACCGGGAAAATGCTGTAAACAGCAATATCCTTGCAAAGCACACTGTTGAGTTGATGCACAAGGCGAACCGGGTCGGCAATCGGGTCAGCATCGAAATGCGCCACCATCAATGCCGCATTCACATCGGCATCGGTGCGTCCGGCGCCGGTGATTTTTATCGGAGTGCGCATCACCATCGTCATAACCTGTTCCAATGTCTCCTGCACCGAGACATCGTTAGGCTGTGTCTGCCATCCGTGGAAATTAGCTCCACGATAAGCCAATCGCATAAAATATCGCATCGATAATAGTATCTTGTTTATCTTTTATTTCATAAAAGGGCAACCTCCTGCTATATCAAGGAAATTGCCCCTATAAGTCATAATCTTATCTTATCGTATCGCAATCACTCTCGTTCAAGATAGGTGTAACCATAGAGGCCCGAACGATAGTTGCTGATGAACTCACGACCTTCTTCAGGAGTGATTTTGCCCTGTTTCATTGATTGCGTAACCCACGTTTCAATGTTCCGGACAAGTTTCTTAGGGCTATATTGCACATAATCGAGCACTTCAGCCACGGTTTCGCCGTCGATAATCTGGTCGATTTCATAACGGTCTTTATACACACTGATGTGCACGGCATTGGTGTCGCCAAACAAATTGTGCATGTCGCCCAGAATTTCCTGATAAGCACCCACAAGAAATACGCCAAGATAATATGATTCATTGCTCTTGAGCGTATGCACCGGAATGGATGCCGACAAGCCCGAAGGCGAAACAAAATTGTTTATCTTGCCATCGCTGTCGCAAGTAATGTCTTGCAGCGTTGCCATGTGTGTAGGCTTTTCATCGAGGCGCGATATCGGAATTATCGGGAACACTTGGTCGATAGCCCAACTGTCGGGCAACGACTGGAACAGCGAGAAATTACAGAAATACTTCTCAGGCAACTTCTTTGCCACCTTGCGCAATTCCTCGGGAGCGTGTTTCATCTCCGAAGCCAAAGCATTTACATCGCGCGCAATCGACCAGAACAACTTTTCAATCAAGGCACGAGTGCGCAGGTCGAGCAAACCAAGGCTGAACAAATCGAGCGCCTCCTCGCGTATTTGCAACGCATCATGCCAGTCCTCCATCACACGGCCCTGATTTATCTTGTCCCAGATGTCGTATAATTCGCGAGCCAATTCATGGTCGTCTTCAGTAATATTATCCTCATCGTCGTCCCACTGAGGCAACTGGGCAGTTTCAAGCACCTCAAAAATCAGAATTGAATGATGTGCCGTGAGCGAACGTCCACTCTCGTTGATTATGTTAGGTTGCTTCAACCCATTCTTAGTGCAAGTGTCCACAATAGCCGACACGGCATCGTTGGCATATTCCTGAATAGAATAATTCATGCTGCTTTCGCTGGCGCTGTTGCGAGTGCCATCGTAGTCAACACCCAACCCGCCGCCAATGTCAATGAAATCAATGTCGAATCCCATGCGCGAGAGTTGCACATAAAATTGCGATGCCTCACGAAGGGCGTTCTTGATGTGGCGTATCTTAGTAATTTGGCTGCCGATATGAAAATGTATTAATTTCAGGCAATCAATCATCTGCCTGCGTTGCAGATAGTCGATAGCCGATAACAATTCGCTCGAATTAAGTCCGAACTTACTTTGGTCGCCTCCGCTTTCTTCCCATTTGCCGCTGCCCGAGCTTGAGAGCTTTATGCGAATACCTATGTTGGGGCGTATGCCAAGACGCTTTGAGATTTCGGTAATCAGGCGCAGCTCATTGAGTTTCTCAACAACCAAAAAGATGCGGCGACCCATCTTCTGAGCCAACAGAGCCAACTCAATGTAGCTCTCATCCTTATAGCCATTGCAGATAATGAGGCTTTTCTCGTCGATGTTGATTGAGAGCACGGCATGAAGCTCAGGCTTACTGCCTGCCTCAAGGCCGATGTTGAATTTCTTACCATGGCTCACAATCTCCTCAACCACCGGGCGCATCTGATTCACCTTGATGGGATATATAATAAAGTTTTCTGCCTGATAGTTGTATTCTTTTGAGGCTGATTTGAAACAATTGCTAATTTTCTCGATGCGATTGTCGAGGATGTCGGGGAAACGCAACAATATCGGCGACGTGATGTCGCGTACTTGCAGCTCATCCATCACATCTTTCAAGTCAACTGCCGCATAACCGTCTTTGGGCGTCACCTGTATGTGACCCTTCTCGTTGATAGAAAAGTATTTCAAGCCCCATCCATTGATGTTATAGAGCTCTGCACTATCTTCAATGCGCCATCTTCTCATTATTCCTTTTTGTTAATCAGTTTTTTGTTTGTTTATAGTAGGTTGCTAACTCAGTTTTGTTTCTTATCTCCTCGCTACACTTTTTTGTTAGTATAGTTTTGGGCAAACAAAAGTAATCTTTATTTTGATATTTCCGAAATAAACATCACTATTTTTGGCAGAAAATGTCAAAAATTGCCCATAATTGCATCAACTTGCCACCGTAACTGCTGCCCATGAACCGTTTCCGTGCCTTCTTGCTATGCAAATGCCGCTCGGCAAGCATCCACAATCAAAACCATATTTTCAACCGAAGAAACTGTAATGAAGGGGCATTTTCACCCAAACATCAAGCAGTCACCTATGGCTTACAGCTATCTTCCCGAAGCCATCAGCCACATGCTTTGTCAGGCGAACATTTCGGCAACAAGCCTCAGCAAAGCCGTAATCCATGAAAAATTGCCATTGCAGCATTTATCCTCAAATTTTTGAGCCGACTTACAAATATATTTTTGTAAATTTGCAGAAAAGGTGATTTAAAGTGACTTATTTTTTTTGACTATATATGACATCATTATATCTTCTGCAATTTGGTTGCTTAATTGTGGCAGCCATTTTGGCAATATTGCTTGTGCTCTCAAGGCTGCAAGCAAAATGGATTAACCCGAAATACGAAGTATCGCGGGCTACACTGTTTATCGCTATGCTGATTATGGCAACACACTATGTGTTGCAAATGGCGTTTGGGCTGCGAGCACAAGGCGTTGATGTGGGCGCCGCCGTCAACATTTTGTTCTATTCGCCGGCAACGTTTCTGGTGTCGTACTCGCTGCTCAACCTCTCCACCAGCAAGAAAAGCCGCAAGCGGTTTATGGTCATAGGCATAGTGGGCTATCTGCTCATTGTAGCCGTCTTTGCCCACGGCTGGTTCACCCATCGCAGCCTGCACATTGGCTCATCACTTCAAGTGATGCATGTGCTCTACATTGTGTTTCTGCTCACCTTCATCATTCTGCCAATCAAAGAAATACACTTCAAACACAAATCAATAGAAAATCAAACCGGTGCCGACATCAAGCCATATTTAACATACACCTATTCAGGCCATGTGCTGCTTGGTGTGTTCACTGCATTTAGCACGGTTGCCATTGTCAACAACGCCATGCTGTTCATTCTGGCTCCGTTGGTGTTTTTGTCGCTCACGGTGTTTGTATCGAGCTTCATCAGCTTGGGCTTTAACATCATCCCCACCATCATTGGCAGCGACGACAGCAACGTGGTTGACGAGGGCATTGAAGGTGAGCATCAATTTGCCACCACCGATAATCAAGCCGCTCCCATGCCATTGCCCGACAGCACCATCAGCGACATTGAGGTGGCGCTTAAACAATGGAGCGACCAAGGCGGCTTCCGCGACTCCGCAATCACCATCACGCTTCTCTCAAAACAGATAAAGATTGACCGCCGCGACCTCTCAATCTATTTCAACCAATACCTGCAATGCACCTTCCGCTCATGGCTCTCGGGCATCAGGCTCAAAGAGGCACAACGCATCATGATGGCTCACCCCGATTTCTCAAACGACGTTATCTCAAGCGAATGTGGACTCACCTCACGCGGACAGCTCTACAACATTTTCCACGACAAAACGGGCATGTCGCCCAAAGAATGGAAAGAACGGCAGCTTAAGCAATAAACCCGGTCACAGCGCCCTTCTGGGCCACAAATAAGTAATAAAAACAATGTGTCTAATTTGCGTAGTTAGACACATTTTTTGTTTTAATTAGACACATTATTGCCACCATTAGACGTTCCGCAACATCATAAATGCCTAAATTTGCAACGCAAGCGAGAATCAAAGCTCACGCTGCATAGCAGGCGACTTTACTATTTTTCAATATACTACCACGGCGGAAGGAATGACTGAGTTTCATTCTTTCCGCTTTGTTTTTCTCTCTTTGCAAGCCCGGCACAACATACTGCCACGCCCTTGCCTCACGCAACCGGGGCAACACAAAAACAAGAAAACATAATTTACCACGCCTTATCACGTTATATATAATAAGATTGACACATTATATTACAGCGATGAAAGTTTCGTTTATAGTTCCACCCGACCTCATCAACGCCCAACCGGCTGAACGCACTGCCGGTTGCACCCGAGTGGTATATCAAATGCCCAACACCTATGAGCTAACGGTGGCAGCAGTATTAGAACAAGAAAAAATACACCAAGTCACCTACACCGACTTTGTTTATCAAGGCAAAGGCGAGGACGACCTTCGCCGTTTTCTCACGCACGACCAAGCACAAGCCTACATAATATGGACCGTGAACCTCTCAATCGACACCGACCTGCTCACCATTGGCATCATCAATGAGCTGGTGCCGCAGGCTTATGTGGTGCTTATGGGTCCCGGCCCCACTTACTTCACATCAAAGTGTCTGGTGAATGACAATGTGATAATTGTGCGCGGCGAGCCCGAGGAAACTGCTCGTGAGCTGTTTAACCACCTGCACCACGGCACCGACTGGCACCTCACCAAAGGAATCTCTTACCGCAGCAACGGCAACATCCACAACAACCCATCACGCCCTCTGATAGCCGACATCGACGCCCTGCCGCTGCCGGCAAGGCACCTAATTGCCGGGCAAACCTATCATAACGCAAAACTTAAGGTGGGTCCCTACACCACAGCGCTCACTTCGCGCAACTGCCCTTACCAATGCATCTACTGTGTGCCCAGCTCACTCACCTTTGCCCGAGAAATTGAATATCGTCGCCAACACGGCACAAAGCCCACCATTGCGTTCCGCTCAACACAAAGCGTGGAACACGAGATGGAGCTGCTGCACCGTCAAGGCTTCAAAGCCATAGGATTTGTTGACGACAACTTCATTTGGAACGAGAAACGTACCTCTGAGCTGTGCCAGATAATGAAAAAATACGGCATGGTGTGGGGCTGCCAAGCCCGCGTTGACGCCATCACCGAACCTATTGCAAAAATGTTGGGCGAATCGGGTTGCAAATACGTTGACCTGGGCGTGGAATCGTTCGACGACCGAATCTTGAAATTCATCAAAAAGGGCATCACAAGCAGCCAAATCTATCAAGCCATTGCCTTGCTCAAAAAGCACCATGTGCCGGTGAAACTCAATGTGCTCATTGGCAGCAGTCCGCTCGAAACCAAAGAGACTCTCAAGCACACCTTGCGCGAGGCCAAGAAATTGCACGTTGACCAAGTGATGTTTAACATTGTGTCGCCGTTCCCGGGCACCGAGTTCTATACGCTATGCAAGCAAAACGGTTGGCTCAGCACCCCTGACTACGTTCCCACCGACGTGCAACGGCACTCAATACTCAACTACCCTCACCTCACGGCAAAAGAGATGGAGCGGATATTGTTCCGCAACAACATCAGCTATTTCCTCAGCCCTCGCTTCATTGCCAAGCAGATTGTGCGTTTCAACAGCTTCACAGAGTTTAAATCGGCTCTCAAAGCGCTGCGCATAAAGCTGTTTGGAATAGCTAAACAAGAATAACCCAACAACCAACGCTCGCCACATGCCCCTGTTGTCAATCGTCATATTAACCTGGAATCAAAAAGACACCACCCTGCGGTGCCTGCGCTCGCTTGAGCCCACACTGCAACAAATCAGCACGCAGGTGATAGTGGTTGACAACGCATCGACCGACGGCACTCGCCAAGCAATAGCCGAGCAAATGCCTCAGGCTCAAGTGATTGTCAACAGCACTAACCGCGGCGTGGCAGCCGCACGCAACCAAGGTATAGAGCAAGCCACAGGCCAGTATGTGCTGATACTTGACAACGACACCATTGCCAACCACGATGCCATTAGCGCAATGATTAGCCACCTCAACACTCATCCCGCCACCGGAGTGGTGGCTTGCCGGCTGGTTGACGTTGACAACAACACGCAAGAAAGCCTAAAGCCTTTCCCCAGTCTGCTCATTAAAGCAGCCAACGTGCTGGGCATCAAGCTAAAACAACAATCGTTTGAGCCCGATGGCGAAGGCACGCTGCACCCCACTTATGTGATTGGCGCATGCCAAATGATACCGCGGCTACTGTTTCACCGCATAGGCATGCTTGACCAAAACATATTCTACGGCCCTGAAGATGCCGATTTTTGTTTGCGTGCAGCTGAAGCCGGCTACACAATCGACTATCTGCCACAGCACGCCATAAGCCATTTGCACCGCCGCGCCACCACACACAATATCTTCTCGCCGCTGGCACGCAAACACATTGCCGCCCTGCTCTATTTCTATTGCAAACACCGCCGTTGCTTTTAGATTACCGCGCCACATCTTTTTCTTGCCCATTTGGAGCCAATAGTGTGCCATTGCAGAAAAAATTCTGCAAACACCCTTAAATAATTCTTATTTAAATGTATATTGGTAGCAGAAAATTAGTTATCTTTGCAACAAGAATAGGCCATAAGCACACCGCTTGCCTATGACACTTTTGCGATAATAAAACTAAATTACTCACATTAATCATATAATTAACTACTTAAACAATGGTAAATTATAAAGACCTTGGTCTTGTAAACACCCGCGAGATGTTTGCAAAGGCTATCAAAGGCGGATATGCTATCCCGGCCTTTAACTTCAACAACATGGAGCAACTTCAAGCTATCATCAAGGCTGCTTCTGAAACAAAATCTCCGGTGATTCTTCAAGTATCAAAAGGTGCCCGCAACTATGCTAACGCTACTTTGTTGCGCTACATGGCACAAGGTGCTGTTGAATACGCTAAAGAACTCGGTTGGGCTAACCCACAAATCGTGCTTCACCTTGACCACGGCGACAGCTTTGAGCTTTGCAAAGACTGCGTTGACTGCGGTTTCTCTTCAGTGATGATTGACGGTTCACACCTTCCTTACGAAGAAAACATTGCCCTCACCAAGAAAGTTGTTGAATATGCTCACCAACACGATGTAACTGTTGAAGGCGAACTTGGCGTATTGGCAGGCGTTGAAGACGAAGTATCGAGCGACCACCACACCTACACCAACCCTGAAGAGGTTATCGACTTCTCTACTCGCACTGGTTGCGACAGCTTGGCAATCTCTATCGGCACTTCGCACGGCGCTTACAAGTTCACTCCTGAACAATGCACCGTTGACGAGAACGGCAAGCTCGTTCCACCGCCATTGGCATTCGACGTGCTGAAGGCTGTTGAAGAGAAACTTCCTGGTTTCCCAATCGTGCTCCACGGTTCTTCTTCAGTTCCTCAAGACGAAGTTGAAACAATCAACCAATTTGGTGGCGCCCTCAAGGCTGCTATCGGTATTCCTGAAGAATGGCTCCGCGAAGCTGCCAAGAGCGCTGTTTGCAAAATCAACATCGACTCTGACAGCCGCTTGGCTATGACTGCTGCCGTTCGCAAAGTGTTCGCTGAAAAACCAGCTGAATTTGACCCACGTAAGTACCTCGGTCCAGCTCGCGACAACATGGAAAAACTCTACAAGCACAAAATCATCAATGTGCTCGGTAGCGACGGCAAAGCCGAATAATCATCAGATTGTGTAAACACAACTCAATAATTGGCGAGAAGATTGATTTTTCATCAATCTTCTCGTTTTTTATGCCCCTAAAACAATCTCACTACTTGCCAATGGCACTATTCTCCACCGCCACTGGCTTATGCAAATAGCCCCGTACATACCATTATCATAATAAGCGAGCGTTTGTGATTTGCTCCCCGCCAAAGCCGCCAGCTTTTATCGCTTGCACGAAGCATTCAACAGTGCTTACACGCCAATGCAGCACAGCAATTTACCCACTTTTGCAATAGCTCAACACACAACAATAATTTGCCTTAGCTATCTGCCTGATTTTTAGGTGCTAATCACAGGCAACAATCATGCTTCAAGTAATTATTTTAATAAAAGTTGTCTATTTCAAACTATTTTAGTAACTTTGCACACGAAAAACGTGACACATCACGTCAATCATCGGGATGTAGCTCAGTCCGGTTTAGAGTACTCGTCTGGGGGGCGAGTGGTCGCAAGTTCGAATCTTGTCATCCCGACATAAAAAGCATCAATAATTATCACATTATTGGTGCTTTTTAATTTTTTATTATTATCTTAGCAAGTCAAATAGTCAGAATAAACATTTTTATAAACACATTAAAAACAATTTCACACATCATGTCACTTATTAGAGTAATTTTGTCAATAATTTTTCCTCCACTTGCAGTTTTAGACCGCGGCTGCGGCTCAATTCTGATTGTCCTGATTCTCACCGCATGCGGATGGGTGCCGGGAGTGATTGCTGCACTGGTTATCCTCAACAAAAAATAACTAATTGCACACCACGAAAAGAGCTTACGCCATCGCCATAAGAGCTTCACAAACAAGCTTTTAAACACAAATCATCGCATCCACCCAAGCCATTTATCTTGAGCAGATGCGATGATTAATTTTTTCACCGTTTTTTTCGGTGCCGAGCCACATCGAGGCAGATGCGGCAGCTTGCCAAAAGAAAGAAATAGGCTACCTTCAGCCCACCCATTCATAGCCAAGTTCCTTAACCTTTGCCTCAATCACTTCGGCAGGCACATCGCCTTCAACATATACCACACCTTTGGCAAGGTCGGCCTCTACGCGCGTCACTCCTTCAATGCTTTGCAAACCTTTCTCAACATTTGCCTTGCAATGTACGCACATCATTCCTTTTACTTTATATTCTTTTGTCATATTGTTGGTTATAATTGATTTTGATTTCACAAAACGGCTCAGCTGAGTGTAAATCAGGCTCACCACCAGCACCACGCTGCAAGCGATGTTGAGCCAATTCACGCAATGCGAGCAACTCTCGCCACCACCATGCAACAAGTTCACGGCAAACCACTCGGCAGGGAGCACATAGTCAATCAACAGCCCAAACGCAACGGCTCCTGACACTATCGAAGCCAAATAAGCCACCGTGCTTTTGCGCCCAAAGGCACGCCCAATAACAAGCACCGAAGCAAAATTGGCAGCCGGACCGGCCATGAGCAGCACAAACGCCGCACCCGGGGTCAAGCCCTTGAGCATTAACGACATAGCAATAGGTATTGAACCGGTGGCACACACATACATCGGCACCGACACAACAAGCACAATGAGCATGTTGAGCAACGGATATTGGGCATATTCGGCAAAGAACTCATCGGGCACAAGCACCGTTATCAGCGCCGCCACCACAAGTCCCACAACCAGCCATCGGCCCATGCTTTGCATCATGTCAATCAGCCCATAGCGCACCGATGCCCATAACTTAGCGCCAATGCCTCCTGTGGGCTTATTTGAGCAGCACCCAGAGTCACTATCGCAATCCAAATCGTCGGCTTTTTTCACGCCGGCATCACCTTGTTCAACTGCACTCACCAGCACCCCGCCAAACAAAGCCGTGACAAGCGCTGCAAGCGGCCTAAGCACCGCAAACGCAGGTCCAAGAAGCGAATATGTGGCAGCTATGCTGTCAACACCAGTTTGCGGTGTCGCTATCAGAAAAGAGGTAGAGGCAGCGCGCGATGCTCCACTGTTGCGAAGCCCCACCGCCGTGGGCAACACGCCGCACGAGCACAAAGGCAACGGCACACCAAGCAATGCCGCCTTTATCACCGAGCGCACATTGCTTGCCGAGAAATGCCTCATGAGCAAATCCTCGGGCACAAACACATGCAACACGCCGGCTGCCAAGAATCCCAGCAGCAGATAAGGCGACATCTGGTTGAGCAACGCCAATAGGGTATCTAAAAAATTTATCATATCAGTTATAGCATTTTTTAAAGGATTTCTAAACGAACGCAGGGGCATTGATTGTTCGGTTCAGCCACGTCATTTAAGCTGCGAGAGCACTTTGGCATTACCCACAATCCATATCACATCGTGAAGTTCAAACACATCGTCGCCTGTGGGTTTCACATATTCCTGCCCACGCTGTATTGCAACAAGCAGCGATGCATAATCGTCACGCAACCGCGCCTGTGCCACGCTCTTGCCAAGCAAAGGCGACGTCTCGCCAAGCTCAAAATGCAAAAACTCAACCTTGCTCTTGTCGTAGCTGGCGCTTGTTACCACGCTGTTTTTCTCAACCTCAGGCAACAAATGCTGAATCTGCTCGTCGGTGCCTATCACTGCGAGATTATCACCCGGGAAAATGCGCATATCTCCGGTGGGCACAGGATAATAGCTCGACCCGCGAGTGATGCTCACCACATTCACCCCGTAATGCTTGCGTATATCGGAATTACGAAGTCTCTCGCCCACAAACGGACAATCATTGCCCACCGTCATAAACGCCAAGTGAAGGTCCGAAACAAGATTATTTCCACGACCGCTGCGATGCAGCTCTCGCTCGTTGAGGTTGCTCAAAAACCTTGCCTCAATGCTGTGCATGCGCTTGCGCAGGCGGCGCGAGAACGTCACTATCGTGAGCAGCACCAAGCCCAACGCGCTCCACAGCACCGTGGCTTTATTGAAAATGGTGTGCAAATACACCAAAATAAACATACCGGCAAACACAATCCTGAAAAGCGACATCACCACCAATGGCACATCGCTGCGATGGCCGGTGATGTTCGAGAGCTTTTCATATTCGCTACGCCGGGTGCATGGCACTGCCAAAGCAAAAAGGAATGGAGCCATTGCGCCCAACGTCACCGCCACCGACAACATCAGGCCATGCTTGTTGCCCAGCCAATCAATCAGCAACGGTTCCAAGTAGTTGTGAGAAACAATTATGATTGCCGAGAGTATCGACGCATACAGCACGCTGCGCCACGAATACCTCACCGCTATAGCTTTCCACAAAGCCCGCGATTCGCTCTCAGCTTCTTTGGCGCTATATCGATTGAGCAAAAACTTGAGCCTATCGGGCAGCGCACGCGCCACCACATCGTAGCACGGTTCAGAAGCCTTGATAAAATATGGCGTGAAAAACGTGGTTATCACCGACACTGCAACCACTATGGGATAAACATTATTGTCGAGTACACCAAGCGACATACCCATCGACGCTATGATAAAGGCAAATTCACCAATCTGCGTCAGGCTGAACCCCGATTGCATGGCTATCTTTAGCGGTTGACCCGTGATGAGCATGCCGGCAGTGCCAAACACTATCATGCCCACTATCACCACAATCGACAGAATGGCTATCGTGCCCCAATACTCAGATATTATCGACGGATTGACCATCATTCCTACCGAGATGAAGAACACAGCGCCAAACAGGTCCTTCACCGGATTCATCACCTTCTCAATGCGCTCAGCTTGTATGGTACCTGCCAAAATCGACCCCATCACAAAGGCACCCAACGCCAACGAGAATCCCGAGCGAACCGAGAACACTGCCATAAGCAGGCATAAGCCCATTGATATCACAAGCAGCATCTCGTCAGTGATTGAGCGAGCCACTCGTTTGAAGAACGACGGCAGCAGAAACACGCCCACAGTGAACCATATAACCAAAAACAGCGCCAGGCGCAACACGCTCATCATCAGCTGTTCACCTTCAACCGAATTGTTGATTGCAACCGACGACAGCAACACCATCATCACCACTGCAAACAAGTCTTCGCACACAAGCACAGCCAACACCAACGAGGTGAACTTGCGTTCTCGCATCTGCAAGTCGTTGAACGCCTTGATGATAATGGTGGTTGACGACATCGACAGCATACCGCCTAAAAACAGGCTGTCGATATTGCCAAAATCAAGCATGCGCCCAGTCACAAAGCCCAGCGACATCATTCCCATCACTATTATCAAGGCTGTCACCACAGCCGAGCCTCCCACGTTCATCAATTTCTTGAAGCTGAACTCCAGTCCAAGAGTGAAGAGCAACACCACTATACCTATCTGTGCCCAAAACTCAATGTTTGCCTCGTTGCCCACCGAGGGAAGCAACGACATGTGAGGGCTCGCTAAAAAGCCGGCAACTATATATCCCAACACAATTGGCTGTTTGAGTTTCTTGAATATCAACGTTGACAGTGCACCAAGCACCAATATCAATGCCAAATCAGATATCAAACTCTCAACAGTGACACCGCTAACCACCTCAGCCACCTGAGCCGCGCCTCCAACGTCGCCATCATAGCCAACCGATGCCATTATTCCACATAAAATATTTATTAGCGTCATATTTATTTCATTTCTATCTTCTTATTATTTTTTCTCTCCACAAAGATAACAATATTCTGCAATAATACCCTAATACATTTTTCAGCAAATTCATCACACCAAAAATTTGCACCCCTCATATTGCTCACTCTTGATAATGCCATTTTTTATAAGTATTTTTGCATAAACTTTTTTAGCACTATGGCAAGAAGCAACGACGAACTACAAGGTGTGACTCTTTTGGGCAACCAAGGCACCACCTACGCGCAAGATTATGCGCCCGAGATATTAGAAACTTTCCCTAACAAACATCCTCAAAACGAATATCTCGTCACATTCAATTGCCCCGAGTTCACCACTCTCTGTCCCAAAACCGGGCAACCCGATTTTGGCAAAATCATCATCAACTACATACCTCGCCACCGCATGGTTGAGAGCAAGAGCCTCAAGCTTTACCTCTTCAGCTTCCGCAATCACGGCGACTTTCATGAAGACTGCGTGAACATCATCATGAAAGACCTGGTGAAACTCATGGACCCGAAATATCTTGAAGTGGTGGGCATATTCATGCCACGAGGAGGCATCTCAATCTATCCTTTTGCCAACTACGGCGACAGCGACCACCAAGACATGGTGCGCCAACGCCTCTTGGCAATGTTCCGCAACCAATAAGCAACCCTCTCACAACCCAACTATGGCAAAAGATTCAGCTATAATACTCTCAGGCGGCATGGACTCAGTGACCATGCTCTATGAATACAGCCACATCATTGCTCTCGCCATCACGTTCAACTATGGGTCGAACCACAACATGCGCGAGATTCAATACGCCGCACTCCACTGTCAGCGGCTGGGCATAAAACACATTGTGATTCCGCTCGATTTTATGCACACCTATTTCAAAAGCTCGCTGCTGCAAGGCCCCGACGCCATCCCAAACGGACACTATGCCGACAGCAACATGAAATCAACGGTGGTGCCATTTCGCAACGGCATAATGCTTGCCATTGCCTGCGGTATTGCTGAGAGCAACAATCTCTCGCGTGTGCTCATTGCCAATCACGGCGGCGACCACGCCATCTACCCCGATTGTCGTCAGCAGTTCATCGACGCCATGTCAGCAGCCATGACCAACGGCACCTACCAGGGCGTTCACATCTTTGCTCCCTACACCAACATCAATAAAACCGCCATTGCACAGCACGGCAAGAAACTCGGCATTGACTACTCCGAGACATACTCCTGCTACAAAGGCGGTCCCAATCATTGCGGCACCTGCGGCACCTGCGTTGAGCGGCGTGAAGCACTTGCCCAAGCCGGTGTCACCGATACCACCACCTACGATAATTAATCAAAAAGAAACAAAACGGTTACGGCACAAGCCAAACTAACGCGAAGGCCGTATTAAAAAAGAACAAATCCACTATGTATTTTGTAAAAAAAACTCTTGAAATCGCGGCATGCCACAAGCTGCAACTCAGCTACCCAAGCAAATGCTCCAATCTGCACGGACACAACTGGGTTATCACAGTGCACTGCAAAGCCAAACAGCTCACCCCCGACGGCATGGTGTGCGACTTCACACACATCAAGCAACTCATCACACAAAAGCTCGACCATCAAAATCTCAATGAGGTGCTTCCCTTCAACCCCACTGCCGAGAATTTGGCACGATGGATTGTTGAATTAATTCCGCAATGTTACCAAGCCGACGTACAAGAATCAGAAAACAACATAGCAACTTATGTGGAAGATTAACGAAATATTCTATTCCCTTCAAGGCGAAGGTCATTACACTGGCACTCCAGCCGTGTTCATCCGCTTCTCAGGATGCAATCTCAATTGCTCATTCTGCGATACCAACCATCAAGACGGCAAAAACATGTCGCTCTACGAAGTGATAAACGAGGTGAAACGCTATCCCAATGCTCGCATGGTTGTGCTCACCGGCGGAGAACCATCACTATTCGTCAACCAGGCTATGGTAGATGCACTCAAGCGCACCGGCAAAATGGTGGCAATAGAGACCAACGGCACCAATCAACTGCCAGAAGGCATCGACTGGATTACGCTTTCGCCGAAACACAGCTTCACAGGCGGCGACTCAGCTCCGCTGGTGCTCAACGAGTGCAACGAGCTTAAAGTGGTGTATCTGGGACAAGACCTAAAGCAATATGCCGGCATCAAAGCTCAATACCGATACCTGCAACCTTGCTATTGCGACGACGACGACATTCGCCAATACACCATGCGCTCATGCCTCAATGCCGTGCTCAACTCGCCCGACTGGCTGCTATCACTGCAAACGCAGCGCTTTCTCAACATACGCTAACCGTTTATAACCCACATCAAAGATTAATTGCTTATCTTTGCAACACCAACAGCAGTAACAACAAATTTTCGTTTTTTAAACCATATACACAATGCAAGAAAAAATCATCATTCTTGATTTCGGCTCACAGACCACCCAATTGATTGGGCGAAGAGTCCGTGAACTCAACATGTATTGCGAAATCTTACCCTACAACAAGTTTCCTCACGACGACCCATCTGTGATAGGCGTCATCCTCTCAGGAAGCCCGTTCTCGGTCTACGATGAAAAAGCATTCAAAGTTGACCTCACCAACATCCGAGGCAAATACCCCATTCTGGGCATCTGCTACGGAGCACAATTCATGGCGTACACCAACGGCGGACGCGTGGAACCAGCAGGAACACGCGAATACGGACGCGCCCACCTCAGCTCATTCGATGCTCAAAACCCTCTCCTCAAAAACATCAGAGAGAACTCGCAAGTGTGGATGAGCCACGGCGATACTATCACTGCCATACCAAACAACTTTAAAATCATAGCCTCTACACAGAAAGTGGCTATCGCTGCCTATCAGGCCGAAGGCGAAAAACTGTGGGGCGTGCAGTTCCACCCCGAAGTGTTCCACTCGCAAGACGGAACTCAACTGCTCAAAAACTTTGTTGTTGACATCTGCGGCGGCAAGCAAGACTGGAGCGCAGCTTCGTTCATTGAGAGCACTGTGGCTCAACTCAAAGAGACACTCGGCAACGACCGCGTGATTCTCGGCCTTAGCGGCGGTGTCGATTCATCGGTGGCAGCGGTGCTGCTCAACAAAGCCATAGGCAAAAACCTCACGTGCATCTTTGTTGACCACGGCATGCTGCGCAAAAACGAGTTTCACGATGTGATGCACGACTATCAATGCCTGGGACTAAACGTCATCGGCGTTGACGCAAGCGCAAAATTCTTCAGCGAACTCGCCGGAGTCACCGAACCCGAGAAAAAACGTAAAATCATAGGCAAAGGCTTTATCGACGTCTTCGATGCCGAAGCACAAAAAATCACCGATGCCAAATGGCTCGCGCAAGGCACCATCTACCCCGACTGCATCGAGTCACTCTCAATCACAGGCACAACCATCAAAAGCCACCACAACGTGGGCGGTCTGCCTGAGAAAATGAACCTCAAGCTTTGCGAGCCGCTACGTCTGCTCTTCAAAGACGAAGTGCGCCGCGTGGGTCGAGAACTTGGCATGCCCGAACATCTCATCAAGCGTCACCCATTCCCCGGACCGGGTCTGGCTGTGCGCATTCTTGGCGACATCACGCCCGAGAAAGTACGCATACTGCAAGATGCCGACCACATTTTCATTCAGGGATTGCGCAACTATAAGGTGAAACTGCAAGGCGAGGAAGCTCGACGCGTGCTCGCAGCAGGTGTGCCTGCCGATATGACAAACGGCGAAATTGAAGTGTCGCTCTACGACCAGATTTGGCAAGCCGGAGCAGTGCTCCTTTCAACTGTTCGCTCGGTGGGCGTGATGGGCGATGAACGCACCTACGAACATCCCGTGGCTCTGCGTGCCGTCACCAGCACCGACGCCATGACCGCCGACTGGGCTCACCTGCCTTACGACTTTATGGCTAAAGTGAGCAACGACATCATCAACAAGGTGAAAGGCGTGAACCGCGTATGCTACGACATCTCGTCAAAACCACCGGCAACCATCGAGTGGGAATAAAACTCGCTTCCCCGTAAACGATAAACAAATCAAAAGGTTAATGGCATCAACACAGGCCATTAACCTTTTTTCTATGCCTACAAAAAAAGACAGCCATGACTCTCGCCATAGCCGCCCAACCATTGTGTGTAACTAATTAACTAACCTAATAATCACATAATTCTCATACTATCATAAAGCCTAAAACCAAACTTTTTATTCATACCAAATACTAAAAAAAGTAATATGTCTATCAATCAAAAAACTAAAATACCATTAGTATTTATTTCTATACCACAAAGCTACAAATAAAATCAACACCAAACATCAAAACTGAAACGTTACATAAAAATCACGATATTGCGCCTCAATTTCAATAAAACATTACACACCATTAACGACCTCAAATAAACACACCAATCATCAGCATATTAAGCACTTACAGCAGTTCTCGGTGAGTACAAATGGCAATGTTGAGTATATCAAAAAATATTACTTTCCGATAGTTGGTGTCATGCCACGTTGTAGGCGCGTATCGAATACGCCCGGACCAAAAAATAGTGTCATGCCATGCTGTAGGGGCGTATAGCATTACGCCCGAATCGGTGTAAAAGGGTATTTAATATATGAGATTCGCATTCAGAATGCCACGTTGTAGGGGCGTATAGCAATACGCCCGGTGACCGCAGAGTGGCAACCCGATGCCCGGATATTTGCGGCGTGGTTGGTGGTTTTCGGGCGTATTGCGATACGCCCATACATGGGAACGAACAAATCGTGCGGTGTGGTTGGTGATTTCGGGCGTATTCGATACGCCCATACGTTTACATCATCGCCTCGTTTTTTGGTTGGGCGTATTGCTATACGCCCCTACATGTGACCGGATAACGCTGGTGGCGTGGTTGGTGGTTTCGGGCGTATCGCAATACGCCCATACATTATCGCCGTTGTTTTGAGGGTGGGCGCTCTATACGCCCGAATCGGTGTGCCGTGGTATTTAATATATGATTCGGATTCCAGATGCCACGTCGTAGGGGCGTATCGCAATACGCCCGGATTCGGTGTGCCAGGGTATTTAATATATGTGATTCGGATTCCGCATGCCACGTTGTAGGGGCGTATTACAATACGCCCGAATCGGTGTGCCGGAGTATTTAATATCTGTGATTCGGATTCCGCATGCCATGCCGTAGGGGCGTATAGCAATACGCCCGATATCGGTATGCCGTAGGGTTTAATTCGTTGTAATAAAATGTGATGCCACGCTGTAGGGGCGTATAGCAATACGCCCGGAATCGGTGTGCCGTAGGGTTAATTCGTTGAAATAAAATGTGATGCCATGCCGTAGGGGCGTATAGCAATACGCCCAAATTCGGTATGACCTGAGGTTAATTCGTTGAAATCAAAAATGTGGTTGGTGTCATGCCACGCCATAGGGGCGTATCGCAATACGCCCGGTGACCGCGGCGTGGTGACACAAACAACCGACAAACAACGTGGATGGTAACCGCAAACAGTGTAACATGGCGACCGAATAACGCTAGTGGTGTGGTTGGTGATTTTTGGGCGTATTGCTATACGCCCCTACGTTCACATCATTGCCTCGGTTTTTGGGTTGGGCGTATTGCAATATGCCACTACATGGAAACCGAAAATGCGTGTGGCGTGGTTGGTGATTTTCGGGCGTATTGCTATACGCCCCTACATGGAAACCGACAATGCGTGCGGCGTGGTTGGTGGTTTCGGGCGTATTGCTATACGCCCGGAATCGGTATGCCACGCATTAATTCGTTGAAATCAAAAATGTGGTAAATATCATGCCAAGCTGTAGGGGCGTATCGCAATACGCCCGGCGACCGCGGCGTGGTGACCCGAACAATCGACAAACAACGCGGATGGTAACCGCAAACAGTGTAACATGGCGACCGAACAACGCGGATAAATGGGAAATACCATTGCAACGTGTTTCGGGCGTATTGCTATACGCCCCTACATGTTACCGAACAAATCGCGCGGTGAGGTTGGTGCTTTCGGGCGTATTGCAATACATCCGGCGACCGCGGCGTGGCAAACCGAACAACCGATAAACAACGCGGATAAATGGGAAATACCATTGCAACGTGTTTCGGGCGTATTGCTATACGCCCCTACATGTGACCGGACAAATCGTGTGGCGTGGTTGGTGTTTTCGGGCGTATTGCCGTTGTTTTGGGGGTTGGGCGTATAGCAATACGCCCGAAATCGGTATGCCGTGGGGTTAATTCGTTGAAATAAAATGTGATGCCACGCTGTAGGGGCGTATAGCAATACGCCCGGCGACCGCGGAGTGGCAACCCGAACAACCGACAAACAACGCGGATGGTAACCGCAAACAGTGTAACATGGCGACCGAACAACGCGGATGTTTTCGGGCGTGTGTTTTCGGGCGTATCGAATACGCCCGAAATCGGTGTGCCCAGGTTTATAACATCTGTGATTCGCATTCCGCATGCCACGTTGTAGGGGCGTATAGCAATACGCCCGAATCGGTATGCCGTAGGGTTTAATTCGTTGTAATCCAAAATGGGTTGGTATCATGCCACGTTGTTGGGGCGTAATACGCCCGGATTCGGTATGCCGTGGGGTTAATTCGTTGAAATAAAATGTCATGCTACGCTGTAGGGGCGTATTGCTATACGCCCGATGACCGCGGAGTGGTGACCCGAACAATCGACAAACAACGCGGATGGTAACCGCAAACGGTGTAACATGGCGACCGAATAACGAGGATGTTTTCGGGCGTGTGTTTTTCGGGCGTATTGCTATACGCCCCTACATGTGACCGAACAAATCGCGCGGCATGGTTGGTGATATTCCGGTGTATCGCATAACGCCCAAATCGGTATGCCGTGAGTTTAATATGTTGAAATCCATAATATTAGGCGTATCGCAATACGCCCGAATCGGTGTGAAAGGGTATTTAATATATGTGATACATATTCCACATGCCACGCCTGTAGGGGCGTATTGCTATACGCCCCTACATGTGACCGGACAAATTGTGCGGCGTGGGTGGTGGTTTTCGGGCGTATTCGATACGCCCCTACATGTGACCGGACAAATCGCGTGGCATGGTTGGTGGTTTCGGGCGTATTGCTATACGCCCCTACATGACAACATCACCAATCCCGCTCAAAAAAAATCTTTATCGGACAGCATCAATTAAAATTTGTATTATATTATATGCGATGCGGCGCTGTTTCGTTGGGGTATAAAAACTAAAAGCCCCGAACTCGCTGTGAGTCCGGGGCTTTGAAGGG
>JBJECY010000071.1:0-40045 GCA_051871515.1 Muribaculaceae bacterium
ATCAGCCCTAATTTTTCACCTCCCCAAAAAATCTTTATCGGACAGCAATAAAAAAGAAACAATGGTAATAGCACTCGACAACGATTTATGGTTCCCCAACCCACGCAATGGTGATAAAGACGGGCTTATTGCTGTGGGCGGTGACCTTAGCATCGACAGGCTCATTCTTGCTTATAGCCACGGCATCTTCCCTTGGTACTCGTTTCGCGACCAATACATCATGTGGTGGTGTCCGCTCAACCGTTTTGTGATTTTCCCCAACGAGATTCACATATCGCATTCAATGCGCACACTCATCAACAAAAACCGCTACACCGTGACCATCAACCAAGATTTTGACGGCGTGATACACGGTTGCAGCGAAAAGCGCATCGACGACAGCGGCGCATGGCTTGGCGAGGATATGATAAAAGCTTACACTGAGTTGCACCATCAAGGGCTTGCGGCAAGCGTTGAGGTGTGGGACGGCGACGACCTGGTGGGCGGACTCTACGGCGTGACCCTTGGCAAATGTTTCTTTGGCGAGAGCATGTTTTCACGCGTACCCAATGCCTCGAAGCTTGCATTGATATTTCTTGCGCAGTTCTATGCCAAATATGACGGAGTGATGATTGACTGCCAGTTTGAGACAGAACACCTGAAATCGATGGGCGGCCGCTACATCAGCTACGACGAATATATGCGTTATGTGAACATGTAAGCCCACACACGGCTGCGCCCGAGAACGAAAAAATTATGGCTAACAACCAGCGCCACAACAGCGCATTGGTTGTTAGCCATAATAGTATCTGTTTGCTTATGCTGCCCCACATAGGGCTGCAAAAGTTGATGAGCAAATCAATTGCCGTTGACAGGCACATCGGTGAGGCGACGCGCCTTAAACGCCTGCTGGTTTTGGCTGAGCAATGTGCTCAGGCGCTCGCCTTTGAGCTTGGCCACGTTGAGCGCAGGATTGTCACAGGCCGTGAGGTTGTGATAATTGCCATATCCATTGGCAAGCGCACTTGCCACGCACGACAGAGCCTTGTCGGTGTTCTCAGTGAGCGAGATGAGCGCCGCAGCCACATAATAAGCCTCGCCACCAGGCAGCGGGCTGTCTTCAATTATCTGTTGTGCCCATGCCAAAGCTTCCTCCTCACGACCCAAGGCAAGATAGGCAAAACCCTTGAGCGAACTAATGTCGTCATTATCGTTCAGAAGCATCTTAGCATAATCATGCTTAGCCTCAGATTGTTTATTCAGGCAATTGGCATAGAGCCACGCACGAATCAACACTGCCTGAGTGTGCTCAGCATTGTTGAAGATGGCAAGATTGAGCGAAGCCAAAGCATCGTTGTGCTTGCCCTGAGCAATATACACGCAAGCCTGCTCAACCAGAGCATCAGCATCATCGGCGTTCATGGCAAGGGCAAGTCTGGT
Organism: Muribaculaceae bacterium; assembly: GCA_051871515.1. Taxonomy (GTDB): domain Bacteria; phylum Bacteroidota; class Bacteroidia; order Bacteroidales; family Muribaculaceae; genus SFTJ01. The sequence goes on from JBJECY010000071.1 coordinate 1,420, forward strand.
TGAAGTAACAGCATCAGGCTCGTTGCCCATGGCGCGCAATATCATTGAGCGAGTAACATAATACTTTGTCTCGGTATCGCAAGCGTCAATGGCGCGATTGATGTTTTTGAGGGCATCGGCATATTTGCCCAAGCAGTATTGCGCTTTAGCCAACTCAGCATAGATGCTGTGATAATCATAAAGCTTGTTAGCGATAATCAATTCAAAATAATACTCGGCGTCGGCAAAGTGATTGTGGCTCATTGAAATCTCGGCAGCCAAGTAATAGAACATGCCGTTTCGCGGAGCCTTGTGGATTGAATTGTTGAGTGCGCTAATCACCGCATCATATTGCACATCGCTCATTGCCGTGAGGCTCTCAATGGCATCTTGATTGTTCTTGCCCACGCTCAATGCCGAAATGAGGTCTTGTGCAGCCGATTGATATTGCTCCATCATGATGAGCACCTCGGCGCGATTGATATACACCATAGGCTCGGCAGGATAAAGCTTCACGGCACGGTCAACATACTCGGCAGCTTTGCCATAGTTCTTACGTTGCACCTCCACTCTGGCAAGTCCGGCAAGGGCATCGTAGTTGTTTGGCTTAATACGCAAGATGCGCTGATAGCATGGCTCAGCATCGTCATAACGACCGAGATTGTAATTAGCCTCGGCAAGCAGACCCAAGCAATTGATGCGCGAAGGGTCAATCTTGTTGGCTGAATACAAATCGTTGAGACGCTTCTCTTGGTCGCCGCGCAAATCATAGATTTTGGCACGAAGCATATATTCCTCAAAGCGCAAATCTTTCTCAATGGTAGGCGTGAGTTTCAAGGCACGCTCCACATCATCAAGTGCACGCAAGTAATCACCATTGATAAAGTATTGGTTGGCACGGCCGCACAGGCTCTCATAGTCGTTGGGGTTGTTCTTAATCTCCTCGTTATAGACATTGAGAACGGCGTCGCTGATGCGCTTCTTCAAATCGTCGTTTTGCTGTGCTGCGCCAACAAACACGCATCCCAGCACCAGTGCCAACAGCAGTTTACATCTAACAGTTATATTCATATTTTCTTCACACTTAAAGATTATTTATCTTGTTCACAGCCATGCGCAGCTCAGTGAGCCTGCACAGCAAACCTTTTATCTCTGAGAGTTTTAGCATATTTGCTCCGTCAGACTTAGCCACGGCAGGGTTTTGATGGGTTTCAATAAATAGGCCGTCAGCACCAATGGCAATGGCAGCACGGCACATTGGCTCAATGAGGTGCGGCAGTCCGCCGGTCACGCCCTTGCTCTGATTGGGTTGCTGCAACGAGTGAGTGGCATCGAGAATCACAGGGCAATTGTTCTGCTTCATTGTGGGAATACCGCGGAAGTCAACCACCAGGTCCTGATAGCCGAAGGTGGTGCCACGCTCAGTGATTGCCACGTCGTTGTTGCCGGCGTCACGCACCTTTTGCACGGCAAACGTCATTGCCTCGGGCGACAGGAACTGCCCCTTCTTGATGTTCACCATCTTGCCGGTGCGAGCGGCAGCCACAAGCAAATCGGTTTGACGGCATAAAAAAGCCGGAATCTGCAACACATCGACGTATTGTGCGGCTATGGCAGCTTCCTCGGGCAGATGAATGTCAGTCACCACAGGTATCTGATAGGTCTCACCCACCTTTTTGAGTATTTCAAGCGCTTTAATGTCGCCAATGCCCGTAAACGAGTCAATCCTCGAGCGGTTGGCTTTGCGATAGCTGCCCTTAAACACATACGGGATGCCCAGCATACGGGTCACCTCGGCAATATGTCCGGCAATATCCATCGCCATCTCTTCACCCTCAATCACACATGGTCCGGCAAGCAGAAAAAAGTTGCCGCAAGGCGACGAGGCAAGTTTGTCAATCATCATGCTTTACTGTATTATTATCAGTTAATAATTCATCGTTCTCTTTTATTATTGCTCTTTGCCGTTGGTACTGGCGGCAGGTGCCATGCGCATCTGTTTCACGGTGTGGCACATGGCGCAAGCCATCACGGCAGCCGACTCGGTGCGCAACCGGCTATCGCCCAACGACACTGGAACAAAGCCGGCGTTTAGCGCCATCTCAATCTCCTCGGGGCTAAAGTCGCCCTCTGGGCCAATCATGATGAGCGCATTTTTGGTGGAGTCATATTCCTGGGCAAACAGCCGGCGAGGAATGTTCTCGTCGCAATAAGCAATATAGCGCTTGCCCTCATAGGGCATGGCAATCACATCGGCCACGGCAGTCATCTCGCTCAACTGTGGCAAAGTGCATTTGAGCGACTGCTTCATTGCCGACACAAGAATCTTGTTTATGCGTTCGGTTTTTAGCTCTTTGCGCTCGCTGTAACGGCAACGCAAAGGGATGATGCTGTCAACGCCCATCTCGGTACATTTCTCGCTCATCCACTCCATGCGGTCGAGGTTTTTGGTGGGAGCAATGGCAATGTCAATGCGCTTGCCCCAATGGCAAGGCACAGCCGCAGTGCTCACAATGTTCACCGCGCAGCGCTTGTGATGAGCCACCGCAATGCTGCATACATAGCAGTTACCCATGCCATCAACCACCTCAATCAGGTCGCCCTCGCGCAGCCTTAGCACTCGCACGCAATGGCCACTCTCAACCTCTGGCAGAGTGAGCGTCTCAGCAATATCGGGAGCGTAAAACCTATGCATATACTTTTATTATCTTAGTTATTTTCCTGTTTCTGAAAGTTTATTTTGCCGACTCAACGTCTTGGCGCTTCGACTTGAAGATAAACATAAAGGCAACAGCCACAACTAAAGCAAAAGCAGCAAAAATAAACCATGCGCTTTGCCAGTCGCCCACCAGATAACCATCCTCGTTCCAAGTGCAGTAGTTATTGATGATTCTTCCTGCAATAAGCGTTCCTATGGTGGCTCCCAAGCCGTTGGTCATGAGCATAAACAAGCCCTGAGCCGATGCGCGAACCTTCACGTCGCACTCCTTATCGACAAACAAGCCGCCCGACACATTGAAGAAATCAAACGCCACGCCATAAACCAGACACGACATGATGAACAATATCACACCGGGGAAGGCAGGGTTGCCAAGTCCAAAGAATCCAAAACGGCCCACCCAAGCAAACATGGCTATGAGCATAACCACCTTAATGCCATATCGCTTCAGGAAGAACGGTATGAGCAAAATGCACAACGCCTCGGCAATCTGCGAGAGCGAAATGAGCATAGTGGCATTGTTGGCGGCAAACGAGTTGGCATATTCAGGCACACCCTTAAAGCTGGTGATGAACGGTGTGGCATAGCCATTGGTCACCTGCAACGACATGCCAAGCAAAGCCGAGAAGATGAAGAAGATGGCCATACGCTTGTCTTTAAACAGCTTAAAGGCATCAATGCCAATTGCCTCGGCAAACGATTGCGAAGGCTTTGACACCAATCGGCACTGCGGCAGCATAAAGCAATAAACAAACAACAGCACGCCCAGCACACCCGAAACTAAGAATTGCATGTAGGTGTACTGAAACTTATTGGCGTTATAAGCCAAAGTGAAAAAGAATTCGCCATTGTCATATACGGCACAGTTAACAAACCACATGGTGGCAATGAATCCCACTGTTCCAAACACGCGAATAGGCGGAAAATCTTTCACCGTATCGAGTCCATGTTCTTTAAGGATGGTGAAGGCAGTGGTGTTTGACAGCGCCAAAGTGGGCATATAGAATGCCACGCTAAGGGTATAGATGGTCATAAACATCACTTTATCAGGCATAGCGTTGGTCATGCCCATGTAGCACAAGCTAATCATTGCCGCACCGGCAATCAAATGGCATATACCCAACAACCGCTGCGGTTGCACATAACGGTCGGCGATAATACCCATAATAGTTGGCATCACTATCGACACTATTCCCTGAATGGCATAGAACCACGCAATCTCGGCGCCCATGCCTGCCTTGCCAAGATAATTACTCATACATGTGAGATAAGCTCCCCAGACGGCAAATTCCAGAAAGTTCATCACTATGAGCTGTAGCTTTACATTTTTCATTGTTTCTCTCTCTTATAGTTTATTATGATATTTATTCCTTGTTTTGCTTGTTTAGTTTCTTATTAATCACCTTGTGAATCTCAGCGGCACGCTCAAATTGCTCTTTTTCAACGCATTTGCGCAGCATCTTCTGCAATTCTTCAACCGCATAGCGTTCAAGGCTGATGTTTTGATGCTCGTGTGAGCTTGGTTCAGAACCGGGAGTGGCATCTTTCGACTTAAAGCCGGTGGTGTGCAGAATCTCGCGCGTGGTGTAGATGGGAGCGCCGGTGCGCAATGCCAGCGCCACGGCATCCGACGTGCGCGAATCAATCACCACACTACGGTCGTCGCTGCTCAGATGCAGCTCAGAATGGAACACGCCATCGTGAAAACGGTAGATAAACACCTCATCGAGGTTTATGCCAAAAGCATGATACATGCTTGCCATAAGGTCGTGAGCCAACGGGCGAGGCAGCACCACGTCGCTAAGCTTCACCGCTATCGACTGCGCCTCAGCAGCACCTATCACCACTGGTATGCGATAATAGCCGCCCTCCTCAGCAAGCAACAGAGCATAAGCACCGCTCTGCACCTCGCTGTAGGTTATTCCATACACACTTAGCTTCACTTTATCGTTCATAACCGTTACTTTAACTGTTTTTTTATCACGGGGTTGTGCGGCATCATTTCTGCGGCACTCGCTGCCCCGTGATTACTCCGCTGCCATAACACAAATGGCCTTGGGCATCATATATCACGGCAAACTGTCCGGGAGCAATGCCTTGCACATCGCGCTCGCTCTCAATCACATATTCGCCATCAGCAATGTGGGTGAACTTGGCTTTTATAAACTCAGGCGTGTGCCTGTTCTTGAACATTATGTCAACGGGGCCCTCAACGCCTTGCCACGGGTTGCCCGAGATGAAGTGCATCTCATCAATGTGCAGCGTGCGGCCATACTGTTTCTCTGTATCATAGCCATTGCTCACATATATCACATTATCCTTGGGATTTTTCTTCACCACATACCACGGACCGCCGCTCAAGCCCAAGCCCTTGCGCTGACCAATGGTGTGAAACCAAAATCCCTTGTGCTCGCCAATCTTACGCCCGGTTTCTATCTCAATGATGTTACCCTTGCGCTCGCCCAGATGGCGGCGAATGAAATCGTTATAGTTGATTTTGCCAAGGAAACAGATGCCTTGACTGTCTTTGCGATAAGCATTTGGCATATTTGCTTCTTGGGCAATGCGTCGCACCTCGGCCTTTGGCATATTGCCTATTGGGAACATGAGGTGCTGCAACTGCTCGTAGCTGATTTGTGCTAAGAAGTCGGTTTGGTCTTTAACCGGGTCAACGGCGGTGGCAAGATATTTCACGCCATCAACCACATCGGTGGTGGCATAGTGCCCGGTGGCGGTCATGTCGAACTCATGCCCCCAGCGTTGCTCAAAATATCCGAATTTTATCATCTTGTTGCACATCATGTCAGGATTGGGCGTGAGTCCGGCTTTCACCGTGCGCAACGCATATTCCATCACATTATCCCAATACTCCTGATGCAGCGACACCACCTCGAGCGGAAGCCCATATTTGTGAGCTATGAGCTGACACATCTCAATGTCTTCTTCTGCCGAGCAGTCGCCCTCGTCGTTGTCCATACCTATGCGTATGTAAAACAGCTGCAAGTCGTGGCCTTCTTCCTTGAGCTTATGCACCACCACCGCGCTGTCAACGCCGCCCGATATCAATACTGCTATTCTCATCAATTCTGTTTATAAAAAAGTTATTTGCTTTTGGTGAGGAGAAAGTGCGAAGGTCACGCCTCGTCGAGGGTCTTCTCTTCTTCTTCTGAGGCCGCACTGATGCTCACAATATACCTTGCAAGGATATAGTCGAGCGAAATCTTGCCGGGCCCCGAGATGCCAAAAAACACCAGCACGCCGCAAAACAGCACCGGCATCATCTCAGGCATCATGCCAAACATGCCCACATTGGTGGCAACGCCATCAACAAGGAGCATATTCACTGCCACACACATCACCACCAGCAGTGGTATTATGGCAATGCGCGTGAGCAAACCAAGCACAATGAGCACCGAGCACACAAGCTCAATCACCACCAGCACAGCCATTGTGGTGCAGCCATCCATGCCCATGACACCGTTCACGGTGCACATCTTATCGAATTGCGACATCTGATTGATGCCCATCTGCAATATCATCACCCCAACAAACAGGCGCAGAAACAACCGCGACAAGTTGCTATAAGTGTGGGTTGATAAATACACAAACACGCGTTGAGCCATTTTCAGCAACATAACTTTTTCTTTTTTTGTTTAACCTAATGTTTTCTTCCTTTTTTTTGAAATCAAATCTTTTAAGCAAGTCACACTGCACCGTCACATCATGGGTTGAACACCTGCTTGATGGCCTCAAAGCCAACATTCTTCTGCACAATGTTCTTGTCTTTGTCAACCACAATAAACGATGGAGTGAACCTGATGTCGAGGTTGCCGTCGATTCTGAAATTCTCGCTGGTTCCCACAATCCATTTGTCGGAATAGTTTATGGCATTATTAGCCCATTCCTTGCTATATTTCTCAGGCGAGATGCACAGCAGCTTCATCTTGCCCTCATCAAGCACCGCGTTGATTGAGACATCGGTGCTGAGGCGCACGCGCTCAAACGACGAGTCGCTGTCGCTGTCCTTTGAGATGTAAATGAGCAACAAGTCGGCCTCAATGCTGCCGAGTTTCACCTTGCTGCCGTCGAGGTTATAAAACTCCTCATCGGCAAGCGACGCCCCCACCTGGGTGCGATTGATGCGTTCAAGCTGCTTGGCATAGTATTTGCGCAACTCGTTGCGCAGGTTCTTGCTCTTGGTGGCAGCCTTCAGAAATTCGCCATACAAATCATCGCTCCAATAAGCCGCTCCCACCTGATACAGGTCGAGGTCGGCAAGGTGCAATATCTTTTCAAAATTGGCCATGTTTGACTGCGACTTGAAGATGAAATCGCGCACCGACGAGATTGCCACATTGCGATGGCAATAGCGCATAAAGCCCAGATAATCAATCATGGCGCCATTAAAGGCGTCAACATCGGTGATGGGGCGCGACAAGTCATATTTCTCCCAAAAACGACCAACAATGTAATTCACTCGGTTTTCAAAAGTCTTGATGGTGTCAGGTGCCACAGGATATGGGAACAGCGTTTTAGCTGCCTGCGGCTCGGCTGTGTCGGCGGTCTGTGCCATTGCCGGCGTGGCCATTGCAGCCACCATCAATGCCCAAAAAATCAGTTTTTTCATCTCAGTTTGTTATAGCGTAATTTTCACTTGTTTATTCAGTCCACACGTTTAGCATAGCCCCTCATGCCGCACCTGCTTTGCACGCCATGCCGCGCCACGCCTCACGTCAATTCACTTTTTAACAAGTAAAAGTACTGCTTATTATTCACTGCACAAAATCTTATCGGGAAAAATACACTTTCTTTCATTTTTTTTAGTATTTCAGGCATGTAATGGGCATAAAAACGATGGTTCGTCACCCCCCAAAAAACGCAATGGGGAATGACGAACCATAAGCGTAACGCAACTATTTGTGCGCTTAGGCTCAATTAAAAAAATTTTGTGTTAATCTTAAAATCGCAACAAGAACTCATGGGCGGCGGCAGCTGAGAGAGGTTGAGAGTCCGCCGTGGCTAAACCCACACAGCTCTGATTTCAGGCCTTGCCGCCGCGGTAAGCGTCAACAGCAGCTTTCACCTGACCGTGCAACAGCAGCAAACGTTTTGCCTCGTCGTAAGGCAAGCCCAGTTCCTCAACCACCATGCGAGTGCCGCGGTCAACAAGTTTGGCGTTCGACAATTGCATGTTCACCATCTTGTTGCCTTTCACGCGGCCCATCTTAATCATCACCGAGGTGGTAATCATGTTGCAGATGAGCTTTTGCCCGGTGCCGCTCTTCATGCGTGAGCTGCCGGTTACATACTCCGGACCAACCACCATCACGATGCCAATCTCGGCAACCTCAGTGATTGGAGCCTCGGGGTTACTGCAAATGCCGGCAGTGAGGCAACCGAAGTTGCGGGCAGCCTTCAAAGCGCCAATCACATAAGGAGTGGTGCCCGAGGCAGCTATGCCTATCACGGTGTCATTGGGCGTGATGTTGAATGCTTCAAGGTCTTTCCAGCCCTGTTCGGTGTCGTCCTCGGCATTCTCCACCGGGTTGCGCAACGCCACGTCGCCGCCGGCGATGATGCCAATCACCCATGATGGGTCCATACCAAATGTGGGAGGAATCTCTGAAGCATCGAGCACACCCAGACGGCCCGACGTGCCTGCACCCATATAGAAGATGCGTCCGCCGCGCTTCATGCGTTCAACAATGCCGTCAACCAGTTGCTCTATCTGAGGTATGGCTTTCTCCACTGCATCGGCAACCTTGTGGTCTTCACGATTGATATCGGTGAGTATCTCTCTTGTTGATTTCGTCTCAAGATTGTTGTAAAGCGATGATTGCTCGCTAATCTTTACAAATGCCATAATACTAATTTACCAATTTACTTCGATTATTATCAATTCATAAACAGTTTTCCGCCAATAGTTAATGTGCAAGCCCCCCTCTCACTCAAACGGGGGGCATGCCATAACTTTTAATCAAGAATCATTTTCCGTGGAATTTCACAAGACCCTCCATTGGGCTCTTAATAACAGTGCCAATGGTGATGAAGAGCGCCGAGGCAGCTTCTTCAAGCACGCTGCGATAATGCATAGCCACCGAGCCGACAAAGTTCACCGGCAATTCCTTGTAGTTGCTGTAGTTCTCAACATTGCGCACAAAGAATGCCTTAAACTCGTTGAGCACTAAGCGGTGAATAGCAGGCTCCTCAATGTGTTGAATGAGGAACGGCGACAACGATGCCAAAAAGCGGTTGGCACCCGGTTTGCGATACACGTTCTCAATGATGAGCTGCGGTGTGAGTTGATAAGTGTCGAGGAACTTTTGGGTAAGCTCAGTTGATAATTGGCGTTTGAGCACGTCGCCCACAAGGCGTTTGCCCAACACAGCCCCACTACCCTCGTCACCAAGTATGTAGCCCAGAGGCGACACATTGTCAACAATCTTCTCACCATCATAGTAGCAAGAGTTAGAGCCAGTGCCCATGATGCAGGCTATGCCCGGCTTGTTGCCGCACACGGCACGAGCCGCTGCCAGCAAGTCGGTGTTAACCTCCACCTTGTCAACCTGAGGCATGTTGCGGCGTATGGCACGCTCCACGCTTCCGCATATCTCTGCCGAGATGCAACCGGCGCCATAGTAATACACGTCAGTGACGTCTTCAACCGATATATGCGGCATTAACTCCTTGGCTATGATGGCAGCCATCTCATCTTCGCTAAGCATCAAAGCGTTCATGCCTTGGGTGAACACCTGTGCTTCTTTCTCTTTACCATTCAGCAGACACCAGTCAGTTTTGGTGCTGCCACAATCTGCAATTAAAATCATATTTTTATATATATTTTCTTTTTATACAATACATATCCTATGCACCAAACAATGCATACCAAAGTCACCGCATAAAGGCACGATGCCAAATCAATGCACCCTTCACCCACAAGGTTAAGCCACAAATTCTTGTAGATGAGATTGTGTATCGACACCGGCTCGGCGCCTATTGGTAACTTAATGGAACCGAACAAGATGCTCAGCACGCTACCCATGAGATACATGAACAGCGGATTCACACCAAACGATTCAAAGAACTTGCACCACTTCTTATGACCTTTAATGTCGATAACCCAAATGAGCACACCCAGCAATGCGGCTGCCATGCCACACGTCATGAGCACATAGGTTGGCGACCAAAGGTTTTTATTAAGCGGCATGGCATAACTCAAGAGCCATCCCACCATCATCATCAGAGTGCTTGCCAACAACAGCTGGCGCACCCTTTCGTAGTTGTCTTTTACACTCACAATCATGTGTCCAAACAGCACACCAATGAGCACATGTGCCACCGAGGGCAATGTGCTGCAAAGCCCTTCGGGGTCGAATGCGGCTCGCAGTGTGCCTTGGCTGCCATAACCCTGTGTCATGGTAAGCTCCTCGTTAACTTCGCTCCACACGCCGGCATGATACATGTGAGTTGGCGTGAGCACCGCATTGTCAATGCGATAGATGATATTGTTGAGCGATATGTCGTAGCCATTGCCCAGCAGAAGCATCAGCGAGTAAGCCACAAGCAGAGCTCCCACAAGCCACGGCAACCGCTTGAATGGCATGGTGCACACCAGCACGGCTGCAAGGAAATAGGTGATGCCCAGGCGCTGCAACACGCCCAAATAGCGCATCGTTGACCAGCAATCGGCGGCTTCGCCCAGTGTGCTGCCGGCGGCAAGCGAATAGCAGAAATGGCTCAGCCAATGCACCGCCCACCCTATCAAAAACAGCACCACGGCACGGCGCACAATCTTCACCCACAATTGCGCACTCAACGCAAAATTAAATTTGCGCAGTGAGAAATAGGTCGATACGCCCATGATGAACATAAAGAACGGAAAAACCAAGTCGGTGGGCGTGAGCCCGTTCCACTCAGCATGCTTGAGAGGAGCAAAGATGTGCCCCCAACTGCCGGGATTGTTCACCAATATCATTCCTGCTATGGTGATTCCGCGTATTATGTCGAGCGACTGTAGGCGCCGGTTTGCGATTTTTTCTTCCATATCGTCAATATATGAACTTGTTATAGCGTATATTTTTATTTTTTTGGAATTGTACACTCGTCAATGAGATACACCAGCGATTCGTAAGGTATTCCGGCATTAGTGGCCAAACCAATTTCGCAGGTGCGGCTGTTTGAGAATCCGCGTTTCACGCCGTGTTCCTCAATTTGCTTACGCAGATTGCGCAAGCCCCACTCGTTGAGCTCGGGATTATGAAATCCCTTGTCGCCGGCAAAGCCGCAGCATCCCACTTCCTCGGGCACAAGCACATTCTGCGAGCAACGCTTGGCAAGGTCAATCACCTTGTCGGCAATGCCCATTTTGCGTGTTGAGCAGGTGATGTGCACCGCAATAGGCTCTGTGGTGGGTTTAAATTCCAACGATTGAGCCACATAGTCATGAATAAATTCCATCAGTTCAAGCGGATGCAGGCGATGCATATTCTCACGCATGCGGTGCAAACACGGGCTTTGGTCGCACACCACAGGATATTTACCGTTCTGCGAAGCACGTAACAGGGCTTCTTCAAGTTCAAGGGTCTTTCTGTCAGCAATATCCATCATTCCCTTGCTCTCCCAAATAGTGCCACAGCACAAAGTGTCCATGTGCTCGGGGAATATCACTTCCCAACCGCTTTTTTGCATAAATGCCACCACCACGTCAATCAGGTCGGACTTTTTGCCGCCGCCCTTGCTGTAACCCATGGTTTGGTTGATGCAGCTGGGGAAATAAACCATCTTCTTGTCGCTTGGACTAACATAAATCTCACGGTCATAGTGTGCTGTGGGCAGCGATGGTGTCCACAAGGGCAGCCCAAGGCTATGCAATGCCTTGCCCACCGAGCGCACAGCTTTATCGCCAATTATGCTCTGCACCGTGCCGGCTGCCGTGAGCAGCGGTTTAAGCACGGCAAAGGTGCCTGCCTGATGACGAGCAACAAAATCACCCACATTATATCCCAAACTGCCCTCGGGCAATGCTTCGGCGCGCAGGTCGTGAATCATCTCGCCCACATTTATCTTCATTGGACACGAGGTGCTGCACAAGCCGTCGCCGGCACAGGTCTCGTTGCCGTAGTAGCGGAATTGCCGTTCAAGGCGTTTCAGGCGTTCAGGGTCTTCACCGGTGCTGCGCAAGCGCGACATCTCGCGCTGCACCACAATGCGCTGGCGCGACGACAAGGTGAACCCGCAGCTCATGCAATTCACTTCGCAAAAGCCACATTCAATGCATTTGTTCACATGGTCGTTGGTCAACGGCATCGGCTTGAAGCCTTTTATGTAGCACTCGGGGTCGTCGTTGAATATCACACCGGGGTTCATGATGTTGTTGGGGTCAAAGAGCTGTTTCACCTCTTTCATGATTTCATAAGCCTTCTCGCCCCATTCATGCTTCACAAACGGTGCCATGTTACGTCCGGTGCCATGCTCGGCCTTCAACGAGCCATCGTATTTGTCAACCACCAGACGTTCAATCTCTTGCATCAGGTTCTGATACTTCTTCACGTCGGCATCGGTTTCAAACGATTGCGCTATGATGAAGTGATAATTGCCCTCAAGCGCATGGCCATAGATGCACGAGTCGTCGTAGCCATGTTTTAGCAGCATCTGCTCAAGGTCGGCAGTGGCTTGCGTGAGGTCCTCAATGTGAAATGCTATATCCTCAATTATCACCGTTGTGCCCAATTTGCGCGTGCCGCCCACCGAGGGGAAGATGCCCGAACGGATTGCCCAATACTTTGAATACTCGGCAGGATTGTCGGTGAAATTGGCAGGCACATAGAGCTTAAACGGCGCTATGAGTTGTTTTATCTTTTCAATATTTTCATACAGTTCTTCTTTGGTATCAGCCTTGGTTTCGGTGAGCACGGCAGTCAGCCCTTCGCCGGTGGTGTCGTTGACCGACGATAGCGACTTCTTGTCGAGAATCTCGGCACTAAACACCGGACCGGGCTTCATTGCCACCACGGCATCGCAGGCCTCTTTCATGCTCGAGAAATAGAGCATGGCGCTTGCCGAGTATTTGTGCTTGTGCCCGGTTGCCATTGTAAACTGGCTGGCAAATGCCAAAGTGCCTTCTGACCCCACCATAAGGTGAGCAATGATGTCAAAGGGGTCGGTGTACATCACAAAGGGAAGTATGTTCAATCCCGTGACGTTTTTTATGGCGTATTTATAGCGAATACGTGCAGAAAGCTGCTCATCGTCAATCACCCGCTTACGCAACTCCTCAATCTTGGCAATGAACTGCGGATGCGATGCTCTGAAGGCTTCGCGGCTTGCAGCGTCACCAGTGTCGAGCACAGTGCCATCGGGCAACACCAGGCGCAGGCTGCGCAGCATGCGGTCGCTGTTGGCGTGCGTGCCGCAATTCATGCCCGAAGCATTGTTCATCACTATGCCGCCCACCATCGCCGAGTTTTTCGACGCCGGGTCGGGGGTGAAGATGCGGCCGTAGGGAGCAAGAATACGATTCACGCGCTCGCCTATTATGCCAGGTTGCAAAGTGATGGTCTCAGCATTGTTGCCAACGCTGTATTCCTCCCAGTTTTTTCCTGCAACTATCAATATCGAGTCAGTGATTGCCTGCCCCGAGAGGCTGGTGCCTGCGGCACGAAACGTCACCGGCAACTGCATATCGTTGGCATCACGCAACAGACGCGACACCTCGGCCTCGTTCTTTGACCGCACCACTATCTGCGGCAATCGGCGATAGAATCCCGCATCGGTGCCCCATGCCAGACAATGCAAGTCGTCGGTATAAAGACGATTGGCAGGAATGTAGGTGGCTACCCTATCATAATATTGTTTATGCTTTGCATCCATATTGCTGATAATTAATAAAAAACTGTTTTGCTCACTCACAATGCGGCGTGCAATCCGCTTGACGCAGTATCAGGTGAGATGGGCCATTATCTATATAGATAATATTTGCTCGAGGCTTGTTTAAAGGCCTCGGCATCTTTGTTCCAATAGTCAATAATGTCGGCAACACGATAGTTTTGCGACATCATTTTGCGAATCTTGTCGGTGCCGCACACTTTGTCAAACATATTGAATCGAGCCTTAAACGCCTCGTCGAATGCCAAATGAGCAGGATAGAGCTTTGCCAGCACCTCAATGGCATAGAACTGAATGAGAGTGAGGTCGCAGTCAACCACATCAGTGATATAGACCTGCACGCCCTGTATGTTCACACCCTGATTTGCCCCATAGAATGGTTTCACATAAATCGGGCGGAAAATCACGCCCTTCAGGTGCAAATCGTTCATTGCCTTAGAGAACTCTTGCGCATCAATCCACTCTTGGCAAAAGAGCTGAAACGGAAGCGTATAGCCCACACCGATATTCACATACGGCGTTTCGCCAATGATGCCTGTGGCAGCATAATAAGCCGAATGGGCAGCCTGCGGCACATGTGGCGAAGGCAATATCCACGGCATACCGGTTTGCTCAAAGGTCATGTAGCGATGCCAGCCTTGCATTGGCACCACCGTGAGGTCGCATTTCTCGCCGTCTTTCAGCAAGCCCTCGTTGTTGAGGTAATGCGCCAGCTCACCGGGTGTCAAGCCGTAGAGGTAAGGTATTTTATATTTGCTCACAAACGAATAGAACCCGTCCTCAACCAAGCAGCCTTCCACCTTGTTTCCGCCAAGTGGATTAGGACGGTCAAGCACCATAAACTGCTTGCCATTCTCGGCACACGCTTCCATGCACACGCCCATTGAGCTGATGAATGTGTAGGAGCGGCAACCGTTGTCCTGAATGTCATAAACGAGCACGTCAATATCTTTGAGCATCTCAGCGGTTGGCTTGAGGCTCTTGCCGTAAAGCGAATACACCTTCACGCCGGTTGCCGGGTCGGTTGAGTTGTCCACCTTGTCACCGGCATGCACGTCGCCGCGCACGCCATGTTCCGGGCCGTATAGTGCCACCAGCTCCACGCCTTCAGCCTCGTGAAGAATGTCAACGGTTGACTTCAAATTGTTGTCAACGCCAGTGGGATTGGTGAGCAGCCCCACTCGCTTGCCCTTGAGCTGAGCAAAACCGCCGTCGCGAAGCACCTCAATGCCGGGTTTCACCTGAGCGCTCATTGCTATTGCTGCTACCGCTAACGCAATGGTCAATAGATATTTCTTCATATTAATATTCTGTCTGTTTCTAAATTATTTCTTTCCGTATTCCGGGTCAATCTTGCGGTCAACAAGGTAGGTAACCAAAAGTGTTGCAATGCAGCATGCCATCACCATCCAGAAGAAATTCAAATAACCGATAGCCTCCTGTATGTAACCTGCCGCAAAGCCCGGCAACATCATGCTCAGCGCCATAAATGCCGTGCAAATGGCATAGTGCGATGTCTTGAACTCGCCTTCCGAGAAATACATCATATAAAGCATATAAGCAGTGAAACCAAATCCATAGCCAAACTGCTCAATGCATAATGCGGTTGTGATAATCACAAGGTTGGTTGGCTGATATGCAGCAAGATACACAAATGTCAAGCATGGCAATGTCATGCCTGCTGCCATCCACCACAGCGACTTCTTAAGTCCGAGCTTTGAAGCAAACACGCCGCCAATAATGCCACCGGCTAAGAGTGCCACAACACCGATTGTGCCATACACAAGACCCACTGTCTCGGTTTGCAAGCCAAGGCCGCCTTTATTTACGCCATGCACCAAGAATGGCATACACAACTTGATGAGGAAGCCTTCAGGCAAACGGTAAAGCAGCATAAATGCTATCGCAAGCAAACAACCCGGTTTCTTAATAAACGACACAAACGAGCTGATGAACTCTGTCACACCCGACGATGCTGATGAACCTTCGGCAATACGTGGCTTGTCGTCGGCTGAATGAGGCAACACATAGATGTGATACATAGTTATCAGGAAGAACACAACAGCACTAACACCTATTGTAACCTGCCATGAGAACGGTATATTGTCAACCTCGCCGCCCTCAATAAATCCGGCAATTGCCACAAGCACACCTTGTCCAAACACTGAAGCAATGCGATAGAATGTGCTGCGCACACCAATGAACGCCGCCTGACTGCTTGGGCTGTGAGCCAGCATATAGTAACCGTCGGCTGCAATGTCGTGCGTTGCCGAGGCAAATGCTGCTATGATAAAGAGGATGAGCGTAATGGTGAACATGCTGATAGGTGTTGCACCCGATTCAATAGTTGCAACATCGGGCTTAGGCAATGTCACGGTGAGCAGCACCATCAATGCCGTCATAAGCACCTGCATGCTCACTATCCACCAGCGTTTGGTCTTTACAACGTCAACAATCGGACCCCACAGTCCTTTCAAGAACCACGGGAAATAAAGCAATGTGGTGAAAAACGACATCTCGCCATTGGGAACTCCCATTTTTGTAAACATCATTACTGAAATGTTATTCACCACGAAATAGGGTACGCCTTCGGCAAAATACAGCGTAGGCACCCACCACCACGGATTTTTTTGTGTTGCGTTACTCATGATTATATAATGTTGTTATTTTTGCATTAATAAAATAGTGAAGAAGTATTTCTTCGTAGTTATATCCTTTCTCGCCCATCACGGCAGCACCAATCTGGCACAGACCAACGCCGTGGCCCCAGCCGGCTCCGCGAAGCACAAACTTGGCAGGATAGCCTTGGTCGTCAACATCGTGGCGCTCAACTATGAAGGCCGAGCTATAAAGGTGCGACGGCGACAATGTGCGGCGAATCTCAAGCTCTTTGCCTATTGTGCGTGTGAGCTTCTCACCCACAATCTTCAGTTTATACAAACGTGCACTGGTGCCGCGTGCCACCGGCTGCAAGTCCTTGATGCGCCCGTAGTCCACGCCCGAGCGGTCTTTTATGAGTTTGGCAAGCTCGTCTTGGCTATATTCCACAGTCCAGCGATAGAAATCTTGCGTTTCCTGGTCGTAATTGTTGAGCACCTGTGAAAGAATATCAGCATCGGTGGTGTTACAAAAAGCTTTGGGCTTATTGAGAATCCACTCTTCGGCATTGGCTTCTTTGGTCAAGTCGGGGAAGTTGTCCTCGTCTTTATCGTCGCGCTTTGCCACCAAATAAGGATAATGCTTTGGCTCCCAGCAGTTTTCAAATTGCTCATATACACCGCCGCAACATTTTGAGAAACGTGCGTCGCACAGCTCACCATCGTAGGTGAGCACCTTGCCAAAGGTGGCTTCAATGGCTTGGCGCACCGTCGGGGTCGATTGGCGCGTGATGCCTTGATAGCGTTGGCAATGGTCGTCGGCACACACATCGAAGTTCACATGGTCTTCGCGGTCATACCATTTTATATACTCGTCTTGGTTATGCATAGAGGCACAATAATGCTCCTCTTGCTTGGCCAGTTTCTCGTTTTTGCGTATTTGCGCCAGCAGCCAGCTGCGTGAAATCACCGCATGGGCTTTGAGCAGCTCAAGCGATGCCGTGGCACTCATCTCCGAAGAAATCACACTCAGCAGATAGTCCTCAACCGAGAGAATATTCACTGCGGTGAGTTTGCCGTTTTCCACTATTATCTTCAGCTTGCCGCTGAAGGTTTGGTCCTCCTTGCGCTCCCAATGGAAATTCACGCCTATGGTGACGCCAACAAGGGTAAACGAGCCGGCTTGGGCATCAACTGGCTCAAAGAGCAGTTCATCGTGGCAAGCGCCACGCCACAGCACCTTGCCGTGGCTGCAAGTGGCACTCTCGCGCCCCGTGATTTCCTCTCCAAGCACCCGGTAGCTGCCATTGAGCACAAACTCCAGCGAGTTGTCGCTCATGATTCCAACTTTCACTTGAGGAACATTTGCCATATCTATATAGTTATTTTTTAAGATTTACTTCAAATTCTGTAACATCTGCCGCAACTCTTGCGATGAATAGCACACCTCGTTGAGTATCGCAGCAATCTCATTCTGCCCCATCTTCATGAAATCTTTTTCAAGGGGCACTGCCATCACGCCTCCCATATCAACCGAAGCCGGCGAAATGAGTATTTTGTCATCGCCATCGGCTCCGTAGCATGAGGGACGGTGTTTTTTTCGTGGGAAAGCAGTGATAGTCCACTCATCGTTGCCATAGCTGCACAGCACGTTCAGCATCGGTTCTGCGTCGCCATCGGGCACCGGCAGACTTTTGAGCATGCTCTCAAACAAAAAAGTGCCGGCATCAATGCTCTGCGCCTCAATCACCACAGCGGCACGCGCCAACCCGTCAACAATGCTCATTGTGGCACCGGGCACACGGCACACGCTCTCAAACGCAGCATGCCTTAAATCAGCAAGCCAAGGCATAAAGCCCTTTATTCCTGCCTGAAAGTGCATGTGGTCGGGCGCTGAAGCTCCGCATCGCGGGCCGTTATAGAACACCTCATAATCGGCCAACGCTTGGGCAAATTCCATCATGTGGGCAATGCGTCCGGCAATTGTTTGCGGCACATGGCGGCAACATGGCATGGTGAGGTGCTTGGGGAAGATGGGATAAGGATTCACCAATATCTTATATTCATCGTTCCACGGCATGGCAATCTGCTCTTTGGGGCGGTTCTCGTCGCACAAAAAGCATTTGCGGGCTTTGAGCGATGCCTCATCAACCTTGGCGGCACTTGAGCGGATGCGAGCAGGGTTGAACTGCACCATGAATGTGGCGTCACCCACCTTCACGGTTTTCATCTTCACCTGCTTGAGGGCTGCATAGCCATCGGCTGCAGCTTGCCAACAAGCAAACTGCCCGGTGAAGAAATCATCAACTTCAGCCCTGCTCACACGCTTCATCTCTGTTTTCCTGAAAAAGTTTTTTCTTTTTTATGCAATCACTTCTTGGCCTTGTTCATGGCAATGCGAGCCATCAACTCCCAAGTGCGAATACGGTCTTTGTAAGTGTTGTTGCGGTTCATCTTCTCCACGTCGAGGGCGGCATCGCTATTGTCGTCCCAACGGCGGCACAGATATACCGACTTAAACACACGGCCAATCTGATAGATGCGGCTCATATTGAGGCCCAATGCATAGTCCTCACCATAGTTCACTGCCGGCAGCTTCACCTCGCGCAGCACTGGAGTGTAGAATGCACGCGGAGCGCCAAGACCGTTGATGCGCAAAGCATTATTGCGACCGTTTTCAGGAGTCCACTCACGGTGGTCAACCAAGCCCGGAGGCAAAATGTTGCGTTTGATGTCGGTGAGGGTGTAAGAGCCCACAACCATAGCGCAGTTTTGTTCATAGAACGCATTGACCATGGTGGTGAGGGTGTTCTCGTCCTCATATACGTCGTCGCTATCAAGCTGCACGCAGAACTTACCTGCTTGCTCGTGGTGAGCGGCAAGGTTCCAGCATGCGCCAACGCCTATATCGCCAACAATCATGTGTATCACTTGTGGATTGTTGCCGTAGCGTTCCTTGATAATCTCGGTGGTGCGGTCAGTTGAGCAGTTGTCAACCACAATCACGTTGAACTTGAAATCACACTTCTGCATCAAAGCGCTGTCAATGGCATCGGCAATGGTGCGTTCGCGGGTGCGTACCGGTATAACAACTGTGGCCTCAACTGGGAAATTGTCCTCGCTAAACTCAATGTGCTTAAATTCAGGAGCCAAATAGCCGCCAATTTCCTTCAAGTGCTCGGTGCAAGCCTGTTCCATTTCAATCTGGCGACCGCGGTTGCGTGGGTCAACATAGTCGAACATCTTCTCACCGCTCTTGCGAGTGTCCTGCTCAATGTCGCTGTAAAGGAACTCGTTGATGTGAGTGAGCGATGCAAATTGCGACAGCTTCAGGCGCAAGTCATACAGACCGGCGAACTTATAATCAGCCTTCATGGCTGCAACTGCCTTCTTGAAGCACTCGGCACAGAACAACAGCACCGAACCAAAGTCGAAATCGTCGCGGAGGCTACCAAACTGATAGTCAATCACCGGAGCCTTGGTGCTGGTGGGCAGACCCTCTTCGCTGTAATGGTCGCCATTGTAATGGTCGGCATATACCATACCGCTCATGGTGTCGCAAGCAATCTTCACCATGCGGTCGAGGGCAAACGGACCGAACTTCAGGTTGTCATATTTCTGATAGTAGAGCACGAAATCGCTATCGGCATGCTGTGCAATGGCCTTGATGGTGGCTGTTGATGTCAAGCCGTCGATTTTTATTACCTCGCAACCGTCAACGCTGCCTTCGGCGCCTTCAAGTTGCATCAGATATATCTTCTTCACAAGGGCGTTTGCCTTAAGTTCGGCAACGGTAGCCGACACTTGGTTCACATCGGCAAATGGAATAAAGCAATTGATTGTTTTAGCCATAATATGGTTTTCTGTTTTTTAAAGAGTTTATATTTTTGTAATTTACTTCTCACGTTTGTTGTAAGCAATGCGTGCCTTTAGCTCCCAAGTGCGAATACGGTCTTTATACACGTTATTGGCATTCATCTTGAAAACATCGAGGTTGGCATCAGTATTATCGTCCCAGCGGCGAGCGCAGGTCATCACTTCCCAAACACGGCCCACACGATAGCGGCGCGACACATAAAGCCCCATGGCATAGTCCTCGCCATAGCAGGTGTTGGGCAGGTGTAAACTGCGATATACGGGCGTGAAGAATGCTCGTGGCCCGCCAATTCCGTTCACTCGCAGCAGATTGTTGCGTCCGTTATCATCGGTCCACTCTTTATGCAGAATCTCGCCCGGCGGCAACACGTTCATGTCAAAATCAGTGATTTCATATCCGCCCACCACCATCGCGCTGTTCGAGCGATAGAACTCAGCCACCATTGTGGCAAGCACTTGGTCGGTTTTATACACATCGTCGCTATCAAGCCCAATCACAAACCGTCCGCAACGCTCATCGTCAACACCCAGATTCCAGCAGCCGCCAATGCCGAGGTCGGTGCGGCGAGGGATGATGTGAATCACACGCTCATCGGCGGCAAACTCGTCGATGGCTTCGGTGGTGCCGTCGGTTGAGTGATTGTCAACTATTATCAAATTGTATTTAAACGGAGCTTTCTGCTTGAGCACCGATTTAATGGCATCGCGAATCACCCTCACACGGTTGAGCACAGGTATTATCACCGTACATTCCACCGGGAACTCGCCCTCAGCAAGGTTCACCGGCTCATAGCTGCCCGGAGCAAGATATGCGCCCACCTGCTTGAGGTGGTTGGTGACCACCTGTTCCATCTCAATTTGGCAAGCACGATTGTTGGGATTCTGATAATCGAAAATCGCTTCACCGCTACTGCGAGTGTCAAGCGCCACCTCACAATAAAGATACTCGTTGATGTGCACCAACTCGCCCATAAGGCTCAAACGCAGGCGCAGGTCATAGAGTCCGGCGTAACGATAATTGTTGGTGATGGCGGCAGCGGCTTTTTTGAGTGCCGATGTAGAAACGAGCCACACCGACCCGAAGTCAAACTCATCGCGCAAACTACCTTGCTGATAGTCAATCACCGGAGCTTTCACCGTGACGCCGTCACGCACCTGATAACGGTCGGCATAGCACATCACGGCTTGCGAGTCGCAAGCAATCTGCATCATACGTTGCAAAGCATGGTAGCCCAGACGCAACTCATCGCCATTCATATATATGAGCGTATAAACCTGCTGTGCAAGCTCGGCAATCTTGCGCACCGTGTCGGTCGATGTGAGAGCGTCAATCCCAACTGTGGTGCAACCATCAACCTGGGCTTTACCGGTGACATCGAGCAACGTCACGTTCTGCACCAAAGCTGATTGCCTTAGTTGGGCTGCCGTTGACTGCGACGCAGCCTGCGAGCCATGTAAGATAAACGCATCAATAGTCATTTATTCGCTTTTTTTATTTTTCACAAAAAAGTTGTTATCACTCTTTGCCGGCAAAGAAATTCATCACCTGCTGCATCATGCTGTGGCGCGAATTGCTGCTGCCAATGGTTTCAAACGGGAAACCAATCACCACGGTGCGGTAAGCGCCCATATTGGCGGCAATGCCTGCCGGAATGTTGTTCTCGCTATAACGCATTATGGTGCCGGCGTTGCTGTTGCCGGGAATCACGCCGTCGGGGCTCTCAACGCAGTATATTTGTTCGTTCTTGGTGCAGCTGAAGGCATAGGTTTCGCCGGGCAAAAGCTGCTTGAACGGCGATGCCACAGCGTAGGCATTGCCCTCAATGGCAGCGTGGCCCACTCGCCACTCGTAGCCCAGCACGTCGCGCGCAAAGGCCTGCTCACGCTTGCCCGAGGTGATGCCGTCCCACACGTCACTTGCCACGTATGACCCGGTAACCATCACATTGCCGCCACCGGCGGTGTAGCCTTCAATGGCTTTCATCAAAGCCTCAGAATATATCTTATAGCGATTTGGCACTGCTCCGCGCCCAATCTTTATTTCCTTTTGCTTACCCAAAATCAGGTCAACGGCAAAGTAGCCATCAAGGCTCAAACCGTTTTCCACGGCACTCTCGCTGCTCGACACAAACGAATATCCGGCTTGCATTATCGATGCTCCGTGCACGCAAGGATAGTCAAACGTGTTTCCGGCTATCACCTTAGTTTCGTAGTTGCTGTGGCTGCCGCCAAAACCGGCTGCGTCATCGTCTTTCCACGGCAAGTTACGGCGGAACTCAAACTGTGAACCGATATAAGAAATGTCGTACATATAAGGTACGCCCGAATCTTTATCGTCGAGGAAGCCGGCTAATGCATTCTCGCCCTCGCCTGCCACAAACCAGTCGGGTGCCGAGATGCGGGTGAAACCGTTCACCACCATCACCACACCTTTCGATTCTTTTGCCACGCCCAACGCTAGCACCTCAGAGTCGAAGCTGCGGCCGCCATCGTTCACGGCAACAATCTTGTAGCTATGCAACTCGTTGTCGGCAATTTGCACCTTATGTTGAGTGCCGTTCACCACAGCCACTTCGCGGAAAGCGCCGTTGCCAACGCGTTCCATCACAATGTATCGGTCAGGCTCGGCATTGCTGCATTGAGTGTCGGCAGTGGGCTGCCAAGTGAGCACAAACTTGCCGTCGCCCTCAGCCGAGATGGCAAACGAGTTCACCGGCAGCGGTTGCACCACATATTCGCGACCGTCGCGCTTGGCAAGAAACTCAAGCATGCCTTTATAGATGGCGCGGCTCACGGTAAAGCGGAACGACGGGTCTAAGCCATAACACATATCGGCAAAGTTCTGATGCGAGAGCAGCTCAAGCAGCATGGTAGGCACCTCGGGCACGCGTGCTTCGTAGTACGACTTATCCCACATGCCTCGGCGAGTCCATTTAGGCTCAAACTGTGCACGCACATCGTTGCAGATATTGGTGCTGATGGCATTGGTGAGCAGTCTCGAATAGGCTCGCGGTGTGCCGTTGGCATATTTATCGAAGTTTGATGTCATGTAGATGCCCAGCGTGCCAATGATGCTGTCATCAGGAGTGGTGCCTGCATCGCTATGGAAGGCAAACGACAGGTCAACCGGTATGTTCAGGCCTGCCCTATCAGGCAACGCAGGCGAACCGCCGGCAAGCCAATTGACCCACTCGGCACGGCTGCGGTAATCGTCGTTATAGTCGTTGGTGAGGCGCGAAAGCGTATAAACCGAATCAGGCGCGCCAGCCCATTGCAGCCAATAACGCGAGCCTTCGGTGAATCGCGGATGCTGCGAGGGCACATAGTCATAGGCTATGCGCTCATCGTAGGTGTAGCTTACGCGCTCTCCCTCCTCGGGTTTCTTCACCTTGCGTGCCACGTTGCCCATGCCGCCGCCAATCTTCACCGCATCGGCACTCACAACGCCCTTGTGCTTCGACACATTGCTCAGCACCACCACGTCGCGGTTGTCGCCTTTGCGCAAAGGGAAATGCCCCAGATAAATCCAAGTGCCGCCACCCATACGTTGGTTCACGGCAAAGGTCTTGCTACCGTCAAGGTAGTTAACAGTGTATTGGGCATCTTCAATGCTTTCAGGCAATGATTTGTAAGATACATACACGGCATAAGTGCCGTCCTCAGGCATATTGGCACTCCACGATGCCACCGATGCTTTCTTGACATTTTTCACCGTAGCCACTTGGCGATATGTGCCTTCGGCAAACGGATTTTGATAGTCAACATAGTATTCTCGAGCCCAAGCAAAACCGGCATCCGAGCCATTGGCCCATTTCTCCTCGCCGTTACGTTCGCTATAGCCGTCTTGCGCACGACCCTTGTCGCCGTCAACCACCACTTCAAAGCTGTGTATGTCGCGGTCACGCGGGCTCATCACGTAAGCACCTGCGTTTTCAAGCATCGGCATCAAAAACGGAATCACGTATGACTGGGTGTAAAGGTCCTCAACTGTTTGATTGAGACGGGCACGTTGCCACTCCCAACGGTTGATTTTTGGTTCAAAATACCAACCATGGCTTTGCCACAGGGCTATCACATTGCCACTCAATCCTTTTTTGTAGTGCAAATTTTCGCCCAACGGAGTCACAAAAGCATCGTCGTGGCGAGCGAATTTTTTGTTATACTCGGGCAAATAATTGTCAATGGCGTTGCCCTTAATGCTGATGGCAACATTAAATTTCTTATAACGACTGCCGGCAATCTGGCGGAAACGGCTCTTAAGCTGTTCCACGTCGTTACCGGTGAATGGCACGTCGGCATACGATTCGCTCAGTTCCACCTTCAGCGTCTTGCCTTTGGCGTCGGCTTCAAATGCCGTCACCGACACAGGCGATATGCCCATATTCGCTGGCACCGTGGCGCGCAATGCCACTGTGGCTTTGCTCACCTGTTCCTGACTCATTTTCTGAGCCCACGCACCAGCGCTAAAAAGCATTGCAAGGCTCAAAATTGTCACCTTAATTTTTCCAAAGCTATCTCGATTCATATAGGTTTTCTGTAGTGTATTGCTATTCAAGTATTTAGATTTTAGCCCCAAGGCCAATTACTAATTGTACAAAATTACTATAAATATTTCGTTAAAAAGCATAATCTTTTTCTATAATTTCACGAATTAAACATTATTTAATATTTATTGGCTTATTTTTGGTTTTATAACAAATTATGCTCGTGCAGCCAATTCGCCACACGAGCATAAAACACTAATATTCAACTATTTAAAATCATATAACAGATTCTTTGCAACAATCCCCGTTATGCCTGTTGGCATCGTCAAGGCTGCATGAGATAGTCAACAATGCTGTTCATGAGCATACGGCGCACATCGTCACTGGCAATGGTTTCAAACGGGAATCCCAGCACCACGCTGCGATAATTGCCCATGTCGCTTGCCACGCCTGCGCCCATATTATTGTCGTAATACTTCACTATGGTTGTACCGTTTTTGCTGCTTGGCAAAATGCCGTCGGGGCTTTCAACGCAATAGACGCTATCGTTGAGCTGCGAAGCAAAGTTGCCGTTGCGCACCTCAGCGAATCCGGGCAATGCGGTGGCAACGGTGTAGAACTGCCCCGAAGCCTCGGCTTGCCCCATGCGCCAACGGTAGCCCAGCACGTCACGCGCAAATTGCTGCTTGGCTTGGCTCACTGGCTTCACGTCCCAAATGTCGCTCGCCACATACGAGCCGCTCACAAGCACATTGCCGCCACCGGCGGTGTAGCCGCTTATGGCACTCATCAAGGCTTCGCTGAATATGCCGTATCGAGCAGGCACAGCGCCGCTGCCAATAACGGTGGTCTTTTGCTTACCAAACACAAAATCCACCACATCATATTCGCCCAGGCTCAGGCCCTCTTCAACAGCCTTCACGCTGGCACTCACAAAGCTGCATCCGGCAGCAAGCAAGGCTCGCCCATGCACAGCGGCATAATCAAAGGTGTTGCCTGCCACCAAACGGGTCTCGTAGTTGCCGTTGCTTGCGCCAAAGCCCGACGAATCGTCGTCGCTCCACGGCACATTGCAACGAAATTCAAACTGCGAGCCGATGTAAGAAATATCTTGACCCCAAGGCACGCCATGGTCTTTCTTGTCGTTGAACCCACACACATCGCCATCACCGCGACCGCTCATAAACCAATCGGGTGCCGAGACGCGCGTGAAGCCGTTCACCACCAGCGCATTGCATCGCGGTTCACGAGCCACGCCGCAAGCAAGCACCTCTGAGGGGAAGCTGCGTCCGCCGCTGTTCATTGCCACTATGCGATAGCTATGCACCTCGTTATCAGTCACCGTTGCCAAATAACGGCTGTCATGCACAACTGCAACAGAACGAAATACGCCATCGCCAATGCGTTCTTCCACAATGTAACTTGTGGGCAAGGCACGGTCAGCCACCAAAGTATCGGGGACGGCTTTCCAAGAGAGCAAGAAGTTGTTGCCGCCGCTGTGCGTGATGGCAAAACTGCCCACCGGCAAAGGCTGCACCTGACTGGGACGCCCGTCGCGTTGCGAAATAAATTCAAGCATTCCTTTATAGATTGCGCGGCTCACGGTAAAGCGGAAAGCCGGGTCTAAGCCATAGCGCATATCAGCGAAGTTATGGTGCGAAAGCAATTCAAGCAGCATGGTGGGCACCTCGGGCACACGAGCCTCGTAGTACGATTTATCCCACATGCCGCGTCGGGTCCAGTTTGGCTCGAACTCGGCTCGCACAGCGTTGCATATATTGGTGCTGACGGCATTAGTGAGCAGGCGCGAATAGATGCGCGGCGTGCCGTTGGCATAGTTGCCGAATTTGTTGGTCATGTAAATGCCCAACGTGCCAACAATGCTGTCATCGGGCGTGGTGCCGGCATCGCTGTGAAAAGCAAACGCCATGTCAACCGGCACTCCAAGACCCTTGTTGCCGGGCAACACTTCCGACCCTCCGGCAAGCCAATTGACCCACATGCCACGACTGCGGTAATCGTCGGTATAGTCGTTGAGCAAATGTGAAGGGGTATATACGCTATCGGGCACACCGCTCCATTGCATGAAATAGCGTGCTGCCTCGGTAAACCGCGGATAACGGCTCAGCTGATAGCTGTAATTCACATCGCCACGATACTCATAATCAACTTTATCATCTGGGGCAGGAGCCTCAACGCGTCGCGCCACGTTGCCCATGCCGCCGCCAATCTTCACCGCATCGGCGCTCACCACGCCTTTGCTTTGCGAAAGGTTGCTGAGCACCACCACATCGCGGTTCATGCCCTCGGCAAGCGGATAATGCCCCAAATAAATCCAAGTGCCGCCTCCCATGCGTTGGTCAACCATCACCCGTGTGCTTCCGGCAAGGCTGTTGATGGTGTACACGGCATCGCCCACGCTTTGCGGCAACGTCTTGTATGACACATACACGGCATAGGTGCCTGCCTGCGGCATTTGAGCGCTCCATGATGCGCGTTTCTCATCTTTGCTCTTCGTGGTGGTGCTGACATAGCGATAGGTGCCCTCGTCAAACGGGTTGTCATACTCAACGTAATACTCGCGCCTAAAGGCAAAACCTGCGTCCTTACCTTTCTTCCACCCTTTTCCCTTTTCGGCATAATGATTCTGGGCATAAGCGCCATCGTTGTCAACAATCACCTCTGTGCTGCTCACGTCGCGTTCACGAGGAAGCATCACATAAGCCCCGGCATTTTCAAGCATAGGCACCAAAAAGGGCAACACATAGGATTGCGTATAAAGGTCCTCAACCGTTTGCCACACGCGGGCGCGTTGCCACTCCCATCGGTTCAGTTTAGGTTCAAAATACCAGCCATGGCTCTGCCACAAAGCAATGATATTGCCGTCAAGTCCGTTGCTGTAACGTCGGTTCTCGTCGAGATAGGTCACAAACGGAGCATGGTGCCGGGCATAGCGGCTGTCGTAGTCAACCAGATATTGCTCAATAGGCACTCCGTCAATGTTCCATTTCACCTCGCTGCAACGGCACTCGCCGCTCAACGCCGCCATCAACGCCTCCGACATGCGGTTGACAGTTTCACGGTTAAATGGCACATTGGCATATACCGCATTCACCTGGGCAGTGAGCACTCCGGTGGAGTTGTCAATGCTCAAATTTGTCACTTTGGGTGTACCCACATTCATGTGTGCCGGCATTGATGCACGCACCACAGCCGTAGCACGGGCAAGGGCATCAGCGCCCAATTCCTCACCACTCATGCTGCCACAACCCATAGCCAGCACAGCAACAATCATTGCAATTACCTTTTTCATTGCTAAATCTCAAATAAACGGTTTTCCAATAATATTTATCAACAATTCACTTGCAAAACACAAACGTCAGTTGCCATTGCCGCTTGCAGATGCAACAATGGGGATATGCCCTACGCTCGCTAAGGCGCTGCTCACCGAGCATTACCCGCGAATGTGATAAGCCACATCCCCATTGCCAACCGGCTGCGCCATTGGCAGCGGTCAATCGCCCTTGCCGCCGTGATACTTCACTATGCCCGGCAACGAACGCTGTATAATTTTCTTGATTTCAACGCCATATTCATCGGCAAGTTCACACAATATGTCGCTATAAGTGCATGCCACCAGCCCCACAAAGCACAACGGATAGGCCTTGTAGTCATATTGCAGGATGTTGCGCTTGAAAAAGCGGTCGAACTCGTTACGCACCAAGCTGCGCACATAGTCGTGTTCAAGGTGTTCGCCAAGGAAGAATGAATAAGAACTCAACGTGCGATTGGCTCCCGGATTGTTATACACCTGGTCCATCACAATGTTTGTGTCGAGGTCAAACTTCTCAAAAAACTTATCGCTCAACTCTCTCGGAGCCAAGTTTTTAAGGCAATCGCTCACAAAAAGCCTGCCCAAGGCTGCTCCACTGCCTTCATCGCCCAAGATAAAGCCCAGCGAACTCACGTTCTTCACAATGTTGTTGCCATCGTAGAGGCACGAGTTGCTACCAGTGCCCAAGATGCAAGCCAATCCCGGCTCGTTGATGAGCAATCCGCGTGCGGCACCAAGCAAGTCACTCTCCACAGTAGTTGGAGTCTTGAACTGCGCCACAAGCGACGATTCAATCACCTTCTTCTTGTCGTCGTTTGAGCACCCGGCACCATAGAAATACACATGCTCCCAACGTCGCTTGAAGAATGCCCTGGGTAAATCAAGCCTAATGCTGTGGCTTATTTCCCTGCGCGAAAGAAAAAACGGATTCAATCCATCAGTTACCGCCTTTTCAACCACCTTTGTTCCTTCAACCAGACACCATTCTGTCTTTGTGGTACTACTTTCTGCTATTATCTTCATAGAACAAATTAAAGACTTCTGATTCTTGTATTTATGTCTTCCCCGATTTTTCGGCAAAAGTAATAATTTGCAACAAGTTAGCAACAAGATTAAAACAGAAACTTTTGCAATTTAAACATTATTTAACTTCCGTATTCAAATTTTTACTAAGCATTTTTGCACAAATCGCTGATTTTGAGAAAATCGATTGGTTAATATTTATGTCCTTGTGTTAAATACCGTGAAATCCACGACAGTATTTGGCAAAACCTTAGAACCGAAAACGCAAAAACTCATCTGCCAATAGGCAATCATTTGCCGCAATTATTTTTTTCGGACCTTAAAGATGTTTCATTAACAAAAAATAGCATACCGCTGACAACCATAAAAGGCTCATAACGGTCATTCACTTTCACGAGGACATGCATTGCGTGCCATAAATGGTTTCTCGCAAACAATTGCCCCACCCTTGCAAAGGCGGAGTGTGAAAAGCGACACCATCGGCTTGCTCGCTAATAATAAGCGGAGTGTGAAAAGCGACACCATCGGCTTGCTCGCTAATAATAAAAGGAAAGATGCCAACAATAATAAAGAACGACCGGCAACAAACGAAGGCCGCCAGTCGGATTATCACACTTGATGCGGAGAAGTAAATTGATTAATGCCGGGCACCACAAAACATAATCGGCAAGTGAAGAAACCTAAAAAAGAAAAACACCCGCCCGCGCGATGTTTTAATAAGACTATACGTCTCATCAACTCCACGCACTGAGCGAGCGCATATCAGTAAAGTGCTTACCCCTCAATTAATACAGGGGTATAAAAGGGAACTATCACTTGGCTTGTAAAACCGAATCTATAAATGCCACAAACTTCTTAAATTTGGGCTCTTCATAAAGTCTTGTGAGGTAAATAATCTTGCCGTCACGGTCAATGAGCACATTGCGCGTTACGCCTGCCTCGGGTTTTGCATATTTGCTGAAAACACTCATGTCGAGGTCGGGCGCTATGGGATAGGTGATGCCAATGTTTTCAACAAACTGAACAACTCGTTCAGCCGGTTCCTCGCGGTCGAGCGCAAGCAGCATGAAGTCGGGGTTATCCTTGTGGCGTTGCCATATATCACTCTCAATAAACGGCATCTCCTCACGGCACACACGGCACCAGCTTGCTGTGAACTGAAGCATCACAACCTTGCCTCGCAGTTGCGACAATTCAATCTTTTGTCCATCTATTGTGGTGACCATGAAATCGGGAGCTTGGTCGCCAACGTTCACCACAAAGCCATCATTAACTTCTTCGTTACCACCTTTTTGCTGCGACGTGCACGAGCCTATAAACATTACGCATGCAGCAATCATTGATATCATTGTGAATGTTCTCATTCTCTATTAGAATTTTTATAGGTTTATGTGATAAATTCTTTTTGGATGTTCAAAGATAATTCAAAAATTTTGAATATTCTATATTGAACACACATTTTTTGCACACAAATCTGAAACTTGTGCACAAAAAAAAACATTATGCAGGAAGTCTGGAGAACAATTCTCCTCATTCCTGCATAATGCTATTTAACAATCTGCAATTCAACAGCTCAGGGCCGCGCCCCGATGCAGCTGATGAAATGCTTCATCAATGCATAAACATGAACATTGCGCTTGAGTTTTCGGCGCATACGTTCAGATAAGTATAAATGCAGCTTGCCAAGCCAATGAAGATGATGCCGAGCGTGGTGACAATCATAGCCAACTTTTCACTGCATGCCACCTTAAATGAAGGTATCGCGCAATCGTCTTGCTTGATGAACATAGCTTTCACCACAAGCAGATAGTAATAGAGCGACACGATGGTGTTAATCAATGCAATGAGCACGAGCACATAAATGGCAACGCTGCCAGTGTGGCAAGCTCCCACAAAGATGAAGAACTTGCTGAAGAATCCTGCAAACGGTGGGATACCGGCAAGCGAGAACATTGCCAACATCATGGTGAAGGCAAGCCACGGATTGGTCTTGAACAAACCGTTGTAGTCGTCCATATTCACCTTGCCGGTCTTGTTCTCGATGGCGGCAATCACGCCGAATGCTGCCAAGTTTGAGAACACATAAACAAGCACATAGAACATGAGCGAAGTCATACCAACCACGTTGCCAGCTATCACGCCAAGCATTA
This sequence comes from Muribaculaceae bacterium, assembly GCA_051871515.1. GTDB lineage: Bacteria > Bacteroidota > Bacteroidia > Bacteroidales > Muribaculaceae > SFTJ01. The sequence goes on from JBJECY010000071.1 coordinate 32,466, forward strand.
TGTAACCGGCCTGCGAAATCGACGAGAAAGCGAGGAATCGCTTCAAGTCGCGTTGGCGAATGGCAAACAAGTTACCCAATGTGATGGTGAGCACAATCACTGCATAGAGCATCCACTCCCATGCTGCGCTATAAGCCGAGCCAAACACCTGAGCCAATATCACCAGGAACGAGAATGCTGCTGCACCCTTCGAGATAACCGAGAGATATGAGGTAACGGCTGTTGGAGCACCTTGATAAACGTCGGCTGTCCACAAGTGGAACGGAACAAGCGAGAGCTTGAAGCCCACACCGGCAATCACAAAGGCAATTGCCACAATCAGCAATGCCGACTGGCCGCTGATGATGCTGCAAGCAATGTCGTTGAAATAGAGCGAGCCGCCCAATGCATAAACAAACGACAAACCAAGCATGAAGATTGCCGACGAGAATACGGCTGTGAAGATATATTTGGCAGCAGCCTCGTGGCTCTCATAGTGCTTCTTGTCAAATGCCACAAGGGCTGCAAGAGGCAACGATGCAGTTTCAAGACCTATCACAAACAGCAAGAAGTGACGTGCCGATATCATCAAATACATGCCAAGCAAGGTGGCAAGAAGCAATTCATAGAACTCGCCGCGGCGAACCGACACATACTCCGAGTTGGCCCATTGTGTGGCTTGAATAAGCACTATCAGCACACCCACATTAAGGATAAACTTAATGGCATAGGTGGCTTGGGTTTGCTCAAACATGCCCGAGAACGATGTGCCGGTGTTGGTCATAAACAAATTGGCAATGGTGAATGCCGCAAACACAACACACGTAAACACCGACAACCCCGATTGAGCCTTCTTAGGCATAAAAGTGTCGAAGAGGAACACTAACAGGAACACCAACAACAGTGCGAGTTCCTGTGGCATCATTAAAAATTGAGAATAATCCATCTTTATATTTTCCTGTCTTTAATTCAACACTTATTTAATTACATCCATGAGAGAGGTTGTTCAAGCACCTTTAGCACGCCCTCATAGAGGCCGCCGGCTGCAAATGTGTCTTTAATCACCGTTTCAAAGAAGTTGGGGAAGCAACCAATGGCTGCCACAGCGCCAATGAGCACCAGTGTGGCAAAACGCTCGTGCCAAACGGCATCGGTGAGCGTGAGGTGATGTTCGTCTTGAACCTTGCCAAAGAGCAGCTTGCCAACAACGCGAAGAATATACACTGCAGTAACCACAATTGAGCTGCAAGCCACAATGGTGAATACGCGGTGGAACATGTCGCTATTCTGGAACGAGCCTATGAAGATTGTCATCTCTGACACGAAACCGCTCAAGCCCGGAAGACCAAGCGATGCCATACCGGCAACCACATAGCACACGCCCAAATAAGGCATTATCTGCATCAAGCCGCCCATCTTGCGAATGTCGCGAGTGTGAGTGCGGCCGTAAATCATACCAATCAAGGCAAAGAACAAGGCTGTCATCAAACCGTGCGAGAGCATCTGCATGATGGCACCGGTCATTGCCGTGGTGTTATACATCAGGATGGCAAAGAGCACAAGGCCGCAGTGGCTCACCGACGAGTAAGCATTGATATACTTCAAGTCGCTTTGCACACATGCGCTGAAGGCTCCATAAACCACCGATACGCCTGTGAGAATCAAGAATATCCAGCCCAGTTCGTGAGCAGCATGAGGCATCAAGAAGATGGCAATGCGGAAGCAGCCATATCCACCAAGCTTCATGAGCACACCGGCGTGAAGCATCGACACTGCTGTGGGCGCCGAAGCGTGACCGTCGGGCGACCATGTGTGGAATGGGAACATGGCACCAAGCACGCCAAAACCAACAAACACTGCCGGGAACAGCCACATCTGCCAACTCTCAGGGATAGCATTGTTGTGGGCAATCTCAAGGATGTTCATGGTGAGGCTGTGAGCATTGGCACTTGAGTGGAAATAGATACCAATCAGGCCAAGCATCAAGAATGCCGAACCACCCATAAGCATCAGCGTAAGCTTCATTGCCGAATAATTCTTGTTGCCACTGCCCCACACGCCAATGAGCAAATACATTGGGATAAGCGCCACCTCATAGAACATGAACATTGTGAACAAGTCAATTGAGATGAAGAATCCAAACACGCCCGTTGAGAGCAGGAAGAACCACAAGAAATATTGCTTAGGCAGCGGATTGATTGTCCAAGAGGCGAACACACCGGCAAACACAATGAATGCCGAGAGCACTATCATAACCACTGAGATGCCGTCAACGCCCAGCGCCAAATTGATGTTGAGCGGAGCATACCATGTCCACGTGCCTGTGAGTATCATGTCGTCGGAGACTCCGGCAGCACGAGTCTGCAAGAATATCACCACCAAATATATTGCCAGCGCCATCAAGGCTGTAGCACCTGTAACGCAAACGGCTCTAATAGCCTTCATGCTTTTGCTGAAAGCCAACCCTCCTAATACAAGGAGAGGAACTATTACAAAATAAATTAATATATTAGACCAAATCATAATTCTATTTTACCGTTGTGCGTTTAGATTAAACATATTAAAGCCACTACTGCCAAAATCAATGCGCCTGCAAGGTAAATCCACACATACGACTGTATGTTGCCTGATTGCAACTTGCGCACGGCATAAGAAGCCGAATTGGTGATGTTGGCAAAGGTGTTCATTGTTCCGTCAATTACTGCACGGTCAAACCAAGCTATCGGGCGGCACACATTTTGGAAAATCACATTGTGAGTGATAAACATATAGAGCTCGTCCATATAGAAGCGCTTGTGGGCTGCCGTCCACAGGCTCGGAGCAGCATTCTGCATCTTGCCCGGTTTGGGGTTCTTCTTCAAATAGAGTGCAGTAGCCAAGCCAATGCCTATGAGGGCAATCACGGTGCTTGAGATTATCACGGTCCAGTTGTGGCCTGCATGCAGAGGTTCGTGATTATAGGTGATATAATCAGAGAACGGCAAGAAGCCTATAACGCAGGTTGCCACCGACAGGATAATCAACGGCAAGGTCATCACCAGCGGAGCCTCTTTGGGCACGTGATGGCCGTGAGCCTCGTAGTCGGGGGTATCCCACCAGAACACCAGATAATAGAGGCGGAACATATAGAAAGCAGTCATACCTGCCACCATCGACATCCACATGCCCCACAACGGATTGTTGCAGTAGGCAGCCACCAGAATCTCGTCTTTTGAGAAGAATCCGGCAAATGGGAAGATACCTGAGATGGCAAGACAGCCAATCAAGCAAGAGATGCTGGCAATTGGCATATACTTGTGCAAGCCGCCCATGTGCGAGCTCTCGTTGGAGTGGATGCGGTAAATCACAGCACCAGCCACCAAGAAGAGGCAAGCCTTAAACATGGCGTGAGTGAACAAGTGGAACATTGATGCCATGTAACCCACACCCTCGTGATACTCTGGGCGAGCAACACCCAATGAGGTAATCATAAAGGCAATCTGCGAGATGGTTGAGAATGCCAGAATGCGCTTAATGTCGGTTTGAGCGCAAGCGATGGCAGCTGCATAGAATGCGGTGAATGCACCAACCACAGTAATCACCACAAGCGAGCCCTCAGCAATCAGATAGAGCGGGAACAGGCGAGCCACCAAATATACACCGGCAACAACCATGGTGGCAGCGTGGATGAGCGCCGAAACAGGCGTTGGACCCTCCATGGCATCGGGCAGCCAGATGTGCAATGGGAACATGGCACTCTTGCCGGCACCGCCAATGAAGATGCAAGTCATAGCCCAGCAAAGCACTGAGCAGCCAAGGAATGTGGTGCCGTGCATGGTGGCAAGAGCCGAGCTCGAGCCATTGATGAGCGTATCAAAGTCAAACGTCTGAGTGTAATACGAAAGAATCAAAATACCAATCAAGAAGCCAAGGTCGGCAAATCGAGTGGTGATGAATGCCTTCTTCGATGCATGAATAGCAGCCGGGTCGGTGTAATAGAAACCAATGAGCAGATACGACGACACACCCACAAGCTCCCAGAAAATGTACATCTGGAAAATGTTGGTGGCGAGCACCAAACCAAGCATTGAGAAGGTGAAGAGGCTCAGGAACGCAAAATAGCGTTGGAAGCCGTGCTTCCTCAAGCCCTCGGCCTCGTGACCGTACTTGATGAGGTGGGCATCGTCCATATAGCCGTTGCTATAAAGGTGCACCAAGAACGAAATGGTGGTTACCACAATCAGCATCATAGCCGATATAGGGTCGAGATAGATGCCCAGGTTTATTGAGAAGCCCTCGGCAATCTGCGAAAAATCAATCCATGTGGTGTCCATCACCTTGATAGGCTCCAAGCTACCGCTTGCAAAATAGGTGATTGCGGCAGTGTAGCCAATCACAAGGCAGGCACCCAAGCCCAGCGTGCCAAGCACGCCTGCGGCCTTTTTACTCAATTTTGTAGTCATCAAGCCCAGGAACAAGAACATTGCCACCGGGATGACCAAAATTGCTAATAAATAAGAATACTGTTCTGCCATACTCTATTAGAATTTCATTTTTGAGATTTCCTTGATATCCACGTTGTTGACCTTGCGATAGACATTAATCACTATGGCAAGAGCCAACGCAGTCTCGGCTGCCGCAATGGCTATGGCAAACAGTGTGAAGAACATGCCTTCGAGCTGTCCCGGGAACAAGAAACTGTTAAACACTACGAAATTGATGTCCACAGAGTTGAGCATCAGCTCAAGCGAAATCAATATCGCTATCATATTTTTTCGGGTCACAAACCCGTAAACACCGCAGCCAAACATTATGATGCTGGGGATGAGATACATAAGCACTGTAATTTCCATATTCTTAATGTTCCTCCCTTCGTTTTATCGTTTACGGGCAATGACTATGCCACCTATTATACATGCCATCAACAACACACTCACAGCCTCAAAAGGCAACAGATAGCCAAACTTGTCGGTGCTGAGCAATGCATGTCCTATGCGGTCAATGTCAACGTTCTTCACGCCCTCAGTGGCACATGAAGCGCCAAAACGGGCGATAAGCGCATAAGCGCACACCAAAACTCCGGCAATCGCCGCACTCAAGCCAAGCCAGCGCTTGTGTGATGTGAGCGGCTTAGCCTTTTCTTCGGGCTTGTGGGTAAGCAATATTGCAAACACAAACAGCACCAATATGCCGCCCGCATACACCGCAATCTGCACCGCGCCAAGGAACTCATACCCCACTTGGAAGTAGATACCGGCAGTGGCAAGCAGCACAAACAGCAAATATGTGGCAGAGCGCAATATCTTGCTGGTGGTTACCGTCAGCACCGAAAATACGATAATCGACAATGCGATTACGAAATACATGATGATATTTCCTACTTGATCCATATTATATTATTATTTCTTATTTTATTACGCTTTTGGAGCCTTCTTGGCCTTGATGACTGCCTGCATAGCCTGGAACTTGGTGAGCTCAGGCTTCTGCGCCATCATAGCGTCGATGGCAGCCACATCTTCCTTGGCGAGCTTCACCGTCATCACCTTGCCATTGGGAGCCTCAACCTCAAGTGCCACCTTATCGTCGGCAGCAGCAGGTGCAGCACCCGTAGAAGCTGGCTTTTCAGCAGGCTCAGCCGGAGCGGCAGGCTTGGCAGGTGCAGCCGGTGCAGCAGGCTTAGCCGGAGCGGCAGGTGCCGGAGCTTCTTTCTCAGGCAAATAATTGAGTTGCTTAACAAGCTTCTGGCGTGAGAACACCGATTGCTCAAACTCGTTGGTAAACTTAATAGCCTTTGTGGGGCAATTGGTAACACACAGCATGCAGAATGTGCAACTTCCAAGGTCGTAGATATACTTGTCGAGCTTTTTCTTTTTCTTGCCGTCAGGCATATCAACCATCTTAGTTTGCACCTCAATGGTGCCGTTAGGGCAACTGTTCTGGCATATGCCGCATGCTATACACTTATGAGTGCCGTCAGCGTTGTAGTCAAACTCAAGCGTTGCCCTAAACCTGTCAGCAATCTTCAGTGTTGCCCTGTTTTCTGGATATTGTTCAGTAACCTTTGGGGTCACCAACTCTTTTCCAGTCACCTCTAAACCCTTCACAAGGCTCACGATAGCCTTAAAAAGAGAAGAGAAATACTCCTTAATAGTCATAGAATAAGATAAATCTATAAAATAATTATATTAATAATCGTTGTTCACGCGAGAAATCATCATCATGTGCCGCATTGGCGTTGCAACGAGTGCACACAGGTGCCAATTTCCCTATCATTTTTCAACCTGGCCGCCCAAAATATCGAGCAACTCGGTGGTGATACCCTGCTGACGCAGCTTGTTGTACTCCAAGCGCAGGCTCTCAAGCAGCTTGTTGGCGTTGTCGCTGGCACTTTGCATGGCCATCACGCGCGCCGCGTTCTCGCTCGCCACGTTTTCAACAAACACCTCCTGCATCGTTGACATAATGTGCAGAGGCAACACGCTGTTGAAGATGGCGTTGGGCGAAGGCTCAAAGAGGCAAGCGCTGTTGGCCATCTTGGCGTCGGCGCCATCGGCAAGTGCCTTGAAGCTCACCGGCAGCAGCTGCTCGGTGGTGAGCACTTGCTTGCTCATCGACTTGAAGTGAACATACACCAAATCGACCTTGTCAAGCCCCTTGCCCTCAAAGCCTCGCTTAAGCTCATCGGTGAATACGCCAATCTGTTCATTGGTGCTGCGAGTGTTGATGCCCTCAACAAGGCGCACACTCACATGCCCCGATGCCACCTTTTGGCAGGCACGCGCAATCTTGCGTCCCACAGGATATATCTCGATGTCCACATTCTCACCGTAACGCTGCTTGTAGCCTTGCAGCACCCCGAGCATGTGCTTAAAGACGTTGATGTTATAGGCGCCGCACAATCCGTCGTCCGAGCCAAATACCACCACGCCTATCTTTTTCACCTCACGCTCAAGAATAAGCGGCGATGTGAACTCGCAGTCGGTGGCGAGCAAATGGCCTATCACCGACTGCACAAGTCTGCGATAAGGCAGCAGCTTTTTCAAGCCCTGTTCTGCCTTATGCATCTTGGCGGATGAAATCATCTTCATGGCGCTGGTGATTTTTCCCGTTGACGCCACCGAACCGATTCTTACCTTTAATTCACGTAATGTTGACATATCGTTGTTATTCTCTACTTAATTGTTCTGCTTTTTCTTGATTAAGCATTAATACTTAGCTGCCACTTCTGAAGCCACGGCCTTGATTTTGGCAGTGACATCATCGTTGATGACGCCAGCCTTAAGCACATCGAGCACATCGGCTTGATGCTTGGCTCGCAGCAATTGCAGGAACATCTTTTCAAACTCGGCAACCTTGTCAACCGGCACCTTCTCAAGCAAGCCGTTAACACCGCAATAAATCACAGCCACCTGTTCCTCAACAAGCATTGGAGTGTATTGAGGTTGTATGAGCAGACGCTCGTTTTTGCGGCCGCGGTCAATGGTGCGGGCAGTCACAGGGTCGATGTCGCCACCAAACTTGGTGAACGACTCCAACTCGCGGAACTGAGCCTGAGCAATCTTGAGTGTACCGGCAACCTTCTTCATTGACTTGATTTGAGCATTACCACCCACACGCGACAC
>JBJECY010000072.1:0-9094 GCA_051871515.1 Muribaculaceae bacterium
AAGCATGTCAATCACCTCCTTGATGTATTCCACCGGATAGAAATGACGGCCCACGTCGAGCATGAAACCTCGATAGTTGAATCGTGGATGGTCGGTCACCGAGCCTTGCGGCAATGCGGCTTGGGTGTTTTGCCCAATGGTCACAGGCAAAGCCTTATAGAGCGTGAGCAGAGCATAGAATGTGCCTGCCTCGCTGCCGCCCACAATCTTCACGGCATTGCTGGTGACGGTGAGGGTGTAACCCTCGCGGTGTGTCATGGTGTTGTCAATGTCAAGTGTGATGGCATGTTTTGCACCGGGCTGTGAACTAATGGCAGGAGTGATGCCTGTGCTTTTGCCTATGAATGATGCCAAGAATTGTGCATTACGCAACATCTTGTCGTTGCCTTGGGGATAGACAATGGTGGTGTTGCGAGTTATCACAAACGGCTTTTCTTGCGGTGACTGTGTCACTGAATAAGGCTGAGGTATCACGTCGAGGTTGCCAATTGTCACTTTGGCGGTGCATAGCAATGAGCTTGACAATGCAAAGAGCAACATCGCTACCGAGAAGAATGTGTGAAATGGTTTCATATATTTTTGATGTTTTTAGTTTAGTATGGGTTTTAGTAATGACAAAGATAGCGATTTTTGCATCAAAAACCGCTATCTTCAATATATTTGTTTGTGAGTGAATGTGTTTGGTTAGCGTTTTACTATGCGATTGGCAAAGCGCAAAGTAAGGTATGAGGTTACAAAATACACTCCGCACAGCACCCATAGCGCCAAATAGTTGGTGCTTTGCTGTGCAAGTGTTGAACCCATGTTTGAGATTCCCCAAAGACCTTGAATGGCCCACGTTGACGGAATCAGGTCGCCCACGGCAGTCCAAAAGCCGTTGATGGCAAACCGAGGCCACGAGATGCCCGACACAAAGACGAAGAACACCGAGGTGACCACAATCACGCAAAACACCGACTCGCGGTTGCGTATGACGGCTTGCACCGTCATAGCAAAGAATATCACCGCAAAGATAAATGGCACTGCCAGCAACAGCACATCAATCAGGTTGCCGTTTTGCGGAAAATCAAACGCAATGGGCATGAAACGCCACAGATAAATCATTGGCGCAAGCATAAGCAGGAAGTAACACAACGCCTTGCCCAAAAGCGTGGCAAGAGCACCGGCGTTGACCGACAGAGGGTCGATGCCTGCATTTGCCATTTTACGCTCGTGTGAGGTGGCCATAACCAACGCTATGCAAAGTATAAACACTTGTTGCAGAATCATCACCAGGATGCCGGGCAGAATGGCTGATGCCATACCCATGGTGCGGTTGCCCATTGGCACAATGCGATAAGGTATTGGCAAGCTGCTCTCGGCAGGCGGGTTTTCAAGCCCAGTGAGCACGCTGTTTTGCACCTGTGAGCCTAATTCATTGCCCACAAGGGTGGTGGCTGAGAGTATGTTTTTGTAACGTAGAAACACGCTCATATCGGCATACACCTCAACGTTCGATTGCTCACCGCGTGCCACATTGCGCGAAAAATCGCTTGGCAGGTGCACCACGCCATACACTTCTTTGCTGCTGAGCATGCGTTTGGCCTCTTGCATGTTTGCGGCATAGCCCTCCACTTTCACCAGGTCGGTGGCATCGAGCATACGCGAATATTGCCGCGACAACGGGGTGCGGCAATCGTCAACCACAGCCACGGGAATATCTTTCATAATCTCGGGGTTATAGACAAGCGAATAGAGCACCGGATACATAAGCGGCAGCACAACGATAAAGATGACGGCACCGGCATCGGTGAACACCAGCTTAAACTCGTTGACAAACACTTTGGCTATGTCGAGCAATATGGATGATAACTTTTTCATGTTCTTTGTGCATTAATTGTTATGGCACATACACCGGATGCAAACATTTGCGCTTCAGGTGCCAAAGCAGGCATGCCGGAGCAATGACAAAGGCAATCATGGCTGCATAATAAGGTGCTGAATAGGCAAATTGCAGCCCATTGAGCGCCTGATTGCAATAGATGATGAAATAATAGCGCGATGGCAAAATCCAACTGACAACGCCCACCCAGCTATACATTTGTTCAACGGGGAACGAGAGCCCGGCAATGGAGAACGCCAGCACTCCTGTAAGGCAGCACACAGAGAGAGCCATGCGAGGGTTTACAATGAGGCTCGACACCAACAGGGCAAATCCCTGTGATGACACCACCAGCATAAACACCGCCAAGAGCATTTGCCACATGGGGCAATTGAGCGGATAGCCGGCAAAGCCATAGAAGATGAGCTGCATTGCCCACCCCGAAAGGAAGAAGATGGTGGTTTGTGGCAGCAGTTTGCCAAACACAGCCATCCACATGCATCCGCCTGCACTTTGCAGCCATTGCACCGAGGTGTTTCGCTTTATCTCCATGGTCACTGAGAAGGCTGTGATAATCATCACCATCAACGCCAACACCGTGGTGCCGAACGAGTTGCTTAGGTATAATCCATAGTGCAGCCACGGATTGCCCAACGAGTGCATGTGTGTGACAAACGGTTGCAGCATGGCGTTGATTTGGCTGTCGGTCATACCGGCGGCGGCAAGGGTGCCGTGCATCACGCCTGCGTTCGATAGCAGCGAGGTGGTGGTGTAGCCTTTGAGCATGAGCGATGCGGGAGTGATGCATGAGAAGTTGATGTAGAAACTCAGCTGCGGCTTGCGCTGCGAGAGCATATCGCGCGAGAATCCCTCTGGGATGATGATGAATCCCATGATTTTGCCTTGTTGCACATAGTCCATGGCTTGCGTGTAGCTGTTGAGCTGATATTGCACATCTACACTTTGAAACGAGTCTAACATGCGCACCACATTGCGTGAGGCGGTGCTGTGGTCAAGGTCAACCACAGCGCTTGGCACCTTGTTGGCAACACCGTCGCTGAGCAGAGTGGTGAAAAACACGGCGGCAAACAGCGGCACAAACACCATGCATCCCCAATAGATGCGGTGATGTGCTACCTCGTAGATGCCTCTACTCACCGATTTACGCAATATTTTGAAAAACTCTTTAATCACAATTTAAGCTGTTGGTTCTTGGTTTATTTTTGAAGCAACACCGACATGCCTGCACGCAAGTTTTCTATGGGTTGAGCCGGACGGGCTTTCACCTCAAAGGTCTTGCTGTCGTATTGCCCTGTTGACTTAGTTGCGCTCCACACGGCATAGCTGCCCAAGTCGTGAATATAATAGACCTTCATGGTTGTTTCCATATTGTTGAGTGCCGGAATGGTCACTTTGATTTCTTTGCCGTTTTGCAACTGGCTGAGCAATTCTTCGCGCACATTGAAGGTTGCCCAAAGGTCGTTGATTTGCAATATCGACATGATTGGAGTGCCTGTTCCCACAAGCTCGCCAATGTTGGGATATATGTCGGTGACCTCGCCGTTGCATGGAGCAATCAGATATTGGTCTTCAAGCAAAGCCTGCACCTCATCAACGGTGCCTTTGGCTGCATTCTGCATGGCTTTGGCTGCTGCTTTATCTTCTTTCTGTGCGCCTTTTTTTGCCATCTCGTATTGCGATTTTGCAGCTTCGGCTTGTGCCACGGCAGCGTTGTAGGCGGCTTGCGCCTCGTCGCGTTTTTGCTCCGACACTACGCCCTCGTTAAATAGGTTCTGCACTCGCTCGTAGGTTTTCTTGGTAATTTCCTGAGCGGCTAATGCCTGTTGCCACATGTTGTATGCCGAGTTGATGATTTCAACGCGTGCTCCGCCCTCTGCTTTTTGGCTTTGCGCCGATGCGGCAGCCTCCATCGACTGGGCTTGCAAGAGTTTCGCATCAACAAGCGATGAGTGGATGTGAGCCAGGGTGTCGCCTTGCTCCACCATCTGTCCTTCTTCAACAAACACTTCAACCAGACGTCCGGGCAGTTTCCCCGATACCCTCACGCTGTTGCCGTCAATCTGTCCTTGCACTATCTCATCACTGGGCTTTATTAGCAACAATCCGGCTATGCACAATGCTGCCACAACAATGCCAAATATGGCAACGCCTGCCATAATTGATTTGTTCTCTTTCTTTATTTCGTTAGCGTTTTCCATTTTTATATTTTTGCTTTTTATTGAACGGTGTTAATATTCCATCACGCCAAGCACCTTGGCAAGATAAACATTGCATAGTTGCACATCTATTTGTGCGTCTATGGCTTCGCTGTTGGCTTTGAGCCAGGCGGTGTGTGCTGCCATCACATTGTCAACCGGCAACACGCCTTCTTTAAATCCCAATTGCGCCATACGCAGGTTCTCGTTGGCTTTTTCAAGATTTTTGGTAGTGGCTTCGCGCGTTTTGAGTGCTTCTTGTGCCTTATATGATGCTTGGCTCACTTGCAGCTCAATTTTGTCGCGAGCATCAGCTATCTCCATGTTTTTTATCACCGCCTCAGTGCGGGCTGCGCGATATTTGTTGTAGTTTCCGCCCCAATGCCACAGCGGGATTTTAAGGGTGGCTCCCACGCTGAATGCTCCGCCGAATTTGTTCTTAAATCCGTTAAATGAATTTGGATTGGTCACTGAATACATGCCCATCACAGCCAACTGCGGCAACATCGACGACATCGCCACTTTGGCTTTCTGCTCATAGATTTTAGCACCAAGCGTGAGCGCGTTGATATCGTTGCGCCGGTTGAACACTTCCTGCATATTATAGCTGTTGGCAGGGATTATCTCTGTTGCGAGCGATGCCTTACCTTCGTCTTCAAGCGTCATCACCGTGTTCGTTGGAAGTCCGCATAGCTGCGCCAGCAACATGCGCGAGAGCGAAAGCCCGTTTTGCACCTTGGTGAGGTCAACGTTCGCCTCATTGAGCTTCACTGCCACACTCAGAGCATCGGCTTTGGTTGCCACACCTTGTTTCACCATCAGGTTTACGTTGCGGTTAAGCGTGTCGAGCAGTTGAACATAGCTTTGGGCAAGATTCTGCTTGGCGTGGAGCGACACCACCTGCCAATAGGCGGCATCAACCTCATATACGACATCTTCCATCGCCTTGTTGCACATCACTTTGGCAAGGTCCTCGGCATATTGCGAGATTTGATTCATGGCTCTAATCTTGCCGCCGAAGTAAACCGGTTGGGTGATGGTTAGAGCGCCGGCAAACACGTTGTGGATATCGTAGGTGAGTGCGCTCTTTGGCAATAGCGCCACTTGGCTTGGCACCGGCTGACCGTTGACAATCACAGGAGCGCCGGTGGCGTCGGTGACCACGTTGAAGTTATATTCACCGGTGGCAGGGTTAAACGATTTAGTGGGCAACAACGCATCTTCCTCAATGAGTGAGATGTTTTTTTGATTATACATATAGCTGCCCATAAAGTCGAGCGATGGCAAATAGGCTGCCTTTGCCTCATCGCGCTGATAGGATGCCGCCGAGATTTTTTCGCGAGCTATAAGCACTGATTTGTTGTTGTGCAGCGCCATACTGCGGCAAGAGTCGAGCGACACTTGTGCCGTGCCGCCTAACGAAATCATTGCCAACAGAAGGGCGAAGATTGTCTTATACATACTGTTTCACTTTATATTTTTCAAATTGATGGTGCAAATGTAGTGCTAATTGGTGCAAACTCATCACATTAGGGTGCTGAATGAATATAACGAATATTACTTATAGAACAATTTTTAAACACTTTTCACATCTCATTTGCTTGTTTTTGTAGTGTTTTTGGCGAAAAACGGGTTGTTATGGCAGCAAGCATTGGCGGCATGGTTTAGCCCTCGAGATGATGACACAAGATTTTTTATTGCGCAAGAAGCCCATTTATTGGGAAAAATGCGTAAATTTGTTATCAGTCAGCAAGTGAGCATGCCTCGCCACTCTTATTCCTTGAGCAAATGCATGGCTGCGTTGCATGACGTAATAAAGATAATCAAAAACAAAAAACACAAAAAATCAACAATGGGTGAGAGCAAGAAAATCAACCGACGCAACTTTTTAAAGCTGTTTGGTACAGGTGCAGCAGTGACCACTGCAGCGCTTGCGGGATGCCGCACTGAGCAAGAGAAATTGCACACCGGCGATGTTGGCGAAGTGCCAACCGACAAGATGACCTATCGCACTATGCCTGACAGCGACCGCAAAATCTCGTTGCTGGGCTATGGCATGATGCGTCTGCCGGTGCTCGATGAGAGTCAGCAGCAAGAGGGTAAAAGCCATATCGACCAGGAAGAGGTGAACCGACTGGTTGACTATGCCATAGCTCATGGCGTAAACTATTTCGATACGTCGCCGCGCTATTGCAAAGGATTCTCTGAGGAGGCTCTGGGCATTGCTCTCAGCAATCACAAGCGCAGCGAGTTTGTGGTGGCAACCAAGCTGTCGAACTTTGCCGAGGACGACCAAACGCTTGAAGCAAGCATTGCCATGTATCGCAGATCGTTTAAGAATCTGCGCGTTGACTACATTGATTATTATCTGCTTCATGCCATTGGCGAAAAAGAAAATTATCTGAAACGATATGTCAACAATGGCGTGCTCAATTTCTTGCTCAACGAGCGAGCTGCCGGACGTATCAAGTATTTGGGATGGTCGTTTCATGGCACAAAGGAGTTTTTCGATTATATGCTCAACGAGCAGCCGGTGAAGTTCGACTTTGTGCAAATACAAATGAACTACAAGGATTGGCATTACTCAAAAGAGGTGAACGCCGACTATCTGTATCATGAACTTGCCAAACGCAACATTCCGGTGGTGATTATGGAACCGTTGCTTGGCGGCGGTCTTGCCAAAGTTAATCACAAAGTGCTTGCCATGTTTCAGCGCGTTGACTCCACATTGTCGCCGGCTTATTGGGCATTCCGTTTCTGCGGTCATTTCCCCGGCGTTCTCACGGTGCTCAGCGGCATGACTTATATGGAGCATCTGCAAGAGAACATTCGCACCTATTCGCCGCTTCAGCCGTTGAGCGACGACGAACTTGCCATGCTCGAGAAATCGGCAAAACTCATTGAGGAGTTCCCGCTCATTGGCTGCACTCATTGCGAGTATTGCATGCCGTGCCCCTATGGCATTGACATTCCCAGCATCTTTGCCCATTACAACCGTTGTCTCAACGAGGGCACTTTTGCCGACGACATCCACAGCGAAGATTATCGCGCCAACCGCCGCGTGTTCTTGGTGGGATATGACCGACAGGTGCCTCGCCTACGGCAAGCTGACCACTGCGTGGGATGTGGCATTTGCCGACCTAAATGTCCACAGCGCATCAATATCCCTGCCGAAATGCAGGCGATTGACCAATATGTGGAGAAACTCAAACAAAATGCTAAAGCCTAATCACTAAACTCATCGGTAAGAAGATATGTTACGAAAAATCAGAATAACTCTCGCTGCAATATTTTTTATTGCCATAACCCTTTGCTTCCTCGATTTCACCGGCACAATACGGTGCTACATGGGTTGGATGGAGAAACTGCAATTTGTGCCAGCTGTGCTGGCGCTTAACGTGGTGGTGATTGTTTCGCTGCTTGTGCTCACTCTGCTCTTTGGCAGGGTGTATTGCTCGGTTATATGCCCGTTGGGTGTGATGCAGGACGTGATTTCGTGGCTGCATAATCGTAGTAAGAAAGCGCGTGTGCGCTTTGGCTACTCTCGCCCGCTCACATGGCTGCGATGTGTTTTCCTGGCACTCTTTGTGGTGCTCATTCTGATGGGATTCACCTCAATAGCTGCTCTGATTGCACCATATAGTGCTTTTGGGCGCATTGCCGCCAACATCTTAGCTCCCATCTACAGCACCGTGAACAACTATCTTGCCGCTATTGCCGAGCACTATGATAGCTATGCCTTTTATTCGATTGACGTATGGCTAAAGAGTGGATTGTCGCTGGCTGTTGCGTTGGTGACATTGGCTGTGATATTTGTTCTGGCATGGCGCGGCGGACGCACCTATTGCAACACTGTTTGCCCTGTGGGCACAGTGCTGGGTTTCTTTGCACGATTCTCTCTCTTCCGCCCGGTTATCAACACCGATAAGTGTGTGGGGTGCACCTTGTGCGCTCGCAAGTGCAAAGCATCATGCATCGATGCAAAAAATCATAAGATTGACTATTCGCGTTGCGTGGCTTGCATGGACTGCCTTGAAAACTGCAGCTCTAAAGCCATCACAATGGAGCTACGGGGCAAGAAACAGGCGTCGGAAGTTGCTCACCAAGGCGCAAGCGGAGATGCCGCTGCCAACGAGGTTAAATCGCGCCGCACATTCCTCACTCTCACATCGCTATTTGCCATTGGCGCCGCTGTTAAGGCTCAGGAAAGCAAGGTTGATGGCGGATTGGCTGTGATTGAAGATAAACAGATTCCTGCTCGCAAACAACCCATTGTGCCGCCGGGCGCTCTGAGCATTGCTCATCTGCGTCAACATTGCACGGCTTGTCAGCTTTGCATCGCTGCTTGCCCTAATGGAGTGTTGCGCCCGTCAACCGACTTGCAACATCTCATGCAGCCGGTGATGAGCTATGAACGCGGCTATTGCCGTCCGGAATGTAACGAGTGTTCTCAGACTTGCCCCTCTGGTGCCATTAAGCCTATTGATTTGCCTGAAAAGACATCAATACAGATTGGTCATGCGGTGTGGATTGCCAAGAACTGCATTGTGAACACCGATGGCGTGCAATGCGGCAATTGCGCCCGCCACTGCCCTAACGGTGCCATCAAGATGATGCCAAAAGACCCTAACGATGCCGAGTCACCACTATTCCCAGTGGTTGATGCAGCTCGATGCATTGGCTGTGGTGCATGCGAATATGTTTGTCCTGCAAGGCCATTTAGCGCAATCTATGTTGAGGGCAACGCCAAACACCGCGAGGTGTAACAATCTCGCAGTTTTTAGGCACATTAACGCCCCTATTTCAATGCATTCCCTGTAAGAGAAATCATCGGCGTGCAGTAGATATATAATCTCGTAAGAACCATCGAGTGGGAATAAAACTCGCTTCCCCGTAAACGATAAACACATCAAAAGGTTAATGGCATCAACACAGGCCATTAACCTTTTTTTCTATGCCTACACAAAAAAAGACAGCCATGACTCTCGCCATAGCCGCCCAACCATTGTGTGTAACT
>JBJECY010000073.1:0-38508 GCA_051871515.1 Muribaculaceae bacterium
ACAAGCAGCCTCGACAAATCTTCCTTTTTTAGTCTTCGCCGAAAAAAGAGTATTTCTCGGTCTTGCCCTTGTCGGCGGTTGCTTCGCGCTTTCCCTCACACTCGGCAGTGTTCAAACAAGTTTGACACTGCTCTCGCTCAATCGGTCAAGTCGTGCCAAGGCACTGATTCACTGGCGTGCTTTCCCTCACGTTCGGCAATGCTCAAACAAGTTTGGCATTGCTCTCACTTAATCGGTCAAGTGCCATTCGCTCCTGATTGCAATGTAAAATCAATCGCGCCTCGGCGCATAACTCTTAAAATCGTTCAATTATGAATACAACAGACAACATTCTTTTCTAAGGTCTGCCGTGTGCTTTACCTTTGTGGAAAAAAGATATTATGGCAACCATTTCGATAAATCTCAATGTGTCGCAAGGGTGGCACGAACTCGACGACGCACAACTGCGTTACGTCTATTCGCTAATCGCCAGGGAGTTTGCCGCTGACGAGATAAAGACGCTCGCGTTGCTTCACTTCAGCGGCTGTAAGGTTATCGCTCGCCACGACAAGAACACTTTCCTGCTGAAGCACGGAAAGAATGTGTTTCAAACTTCAGGAACGTAAGTCGCCGAGGTGATACCCTCACTCGGCTGGCTCGATGCGATCCCAGTTCTCCGGCTGTGCCTGCGCTTATTTCCAAGTGGATATTGAGGTGTTCACTGACCTTAGAAATAACGCCGATGAATGGGAATAATCATTCTTCTAACCATTCATTATTCTCGTGAAATATTTCAAGATTATAATGATAATTAGAGGAATTCTTTTGTTGCACGTTAAGCAATTCATTTGGATGTTCTTCTTCAATCTTGTTAATGATATCTGACTCAACATCGATAAGTAAAGCTTTCAAATCATAAGTGTCTTCTTTATATATGTGGATTTTGCCAAATTGTATATACTTACGCCCATATGCATTTGTCCATTTTGAATCACATTGAAAATGCTCACACAAGCGTTTATAAAAATTTCTCGTTGTTATGCCAACATACAATGGCATCTGTTTCTCTATGCCATTACGAACATATTTTCGGGTTATGAAATATAGACCACATTCATCTACATTTTCACTGTCCCAAGACTCATCAATGTGGACTTCGTCAGTCCATTGGATTCTAATTTTATTAAAATAAGTCATAATCATTTATTTTAAAATATACTAAATAAATAGGTGAAATTACTCACATTATAATTTATAAGATTCTTACTCTTTTGTAAATAAAGTATTACTATTATGCAAAGTTATGAAATAATGCGATGTTTTCTAATATTTGTTGAAAAATTGTTATGTCTTATTTTCGTAGCTATAACACATAAAAGCTTGTTGGTTTATGACGTATTATCTGTCGTATGAAAATATGAGTTGCTCAAACGTGTATCATTAATGAAAATCATGCGTTGATGTGGATGTTTTTTTTGGTTTTGGTTAATGAAATATCGTAATATTTAATTAAATTTGTAAATCATAAAATAAAACAGTTATACACATGAAAGGAATTGTATTGGCTGGTGGTTCGGGCACCAGGCTATATCCAATAACAAAAGGTGTGAGCAAGCAATTATTGCCCATATTTGATAAGCCAATGGTGTATTATCCCATATCGGTGCTTATGCAGGCAGGTATCCGTGATATTTTGATAATATCTACGCCTTACGATTTGCCTTCGTTCAAGCGGCTTCTTGGCGACGGCTCGGATTACGGAGTGAAATTCTCGTATGCCGAACAGCCATCTCCCGATGGTTTGGCCCAGGCTTTTATTATCGGCGAAAAATTTATTGGTGACGATAGTGTGTGCCTTGTGCTTGGCGATAACATATTTCATGGCGCAGGTTTTACTCGGTTGCTTCATGAAGCTGTGCGCAATGCCGATGAAGATGCCAAAGCAACAGTGTTTGGCTATTGGGTGAATGACCCTGAGCGATATGGCGTGGCTGAGTTTGATGCCAATGGTAACTGCCTAAGCATTGAGGAGAAACCAAAGAACCCAAAGAGCAATTATGCTGTTGTGGGATTATATTTCTATCCTAACAAGGTGGTTGATGTGGCTAAGTGCATTAAACCTTCGGCTCGTGGCGAGCTTGAGATTACCTCAGTAAATCAGCAGTTTCTCGACGATGGCGAGCTTAAGGTGGTAACCTTGGATAAAGGTTTTGCTTGGCTTGATACCGGCACTCACGACTCGCTCTCAGAGGCTTCAACATATATTGAAGTGATTGAAAAGCGTCAAGGTCTCAAAGTGGCTTGCCTCGAAGGAATTGCTTATCGCAAAGGTTGGATTGATGAAGAGAAAATGAGTCAGTTGGCTCAGCCAATGATAAAAAATCAGTACGGCCAATATTTGTTGAAGGTGATTGACGAGATTAAACGAACAGGTAAAAGTAATCTGGGATAATGGAAGTAATAGAAACAAGCATAAAAGGCGTGTACATCATTGAACCAAAAGTGTTTGGCGATGCGCGTGGATACTTTTTTGAAAGTTTCTCAAAACGTGATTTTGAGGAAAAGATTGGTGCAATTGATTTCGTTCAGGACAATGAGAGCAAGTCGCGTTATGGAGTGATGCGAGGTCTGCATTTTCAGCGCCCGCCGTTTGCGCAAAGCAAATTGGTGCGTTGCGTGAGGGGTAGGGTGCTCGATGTGGCTGTTGACATACGCAAAGGCTCGCCCACCTATGGCAAACATGTGGCTGTGGAGCTTAGCGAAGACAATCATCGCCAGCTCTTCATTCCGCGCGGTTTTGCACATGGTTTTGCGGTGTTGAGCCCAGAGGCAGTGTTTCAATATAAATGCGATAATTTCTATCACCCCGAGGCTGACGGCGGCATTAGCATTACAGATGAGTCGCTAGGCATTGACTGGATGATTCCTGTGGGAGAAGCTTTGCTCAGTGAGAAAGACACTAAGCATGAGTTGCTCAAAGATTTTGATTCTCCGTTTGTGTATTGAACCATTGCTTTAGTTGATGGCATAAAAACTAATTTTGTTTATATGAATATTTTGGTGACAGGTGCAAATGGCCAATTGGGCAATGAAATGCGCATTGTGTCAAAAACCTCAAAAAACAATTATATTTTCTCAGATGTTAACGATATTGAAGGCGTAACCACTGAGAAACTCGATATCACTGATTGCGATGCCGTGATGGCTTTTGTGCAAAGCCGTAAGGTGGATGTGATAGTGAATTGTGCTGCTTACACCAATGTTGATGCAGCTGAAGACAATTATGATTTGGCTGAGAAACTAAATGCCACGGCGCCGGGCTATTTGGCTGAGGCGATGCAGAAGGTTGGTGGAGTGCTTGTGCACATAAGCACCGACTATGTGTTTGGTGCCGAGCCATATAACACTCCTTGTAGTGAAGAACAGGTGGGTACACCAACAGGCGTATATGGGCTAACAAAGCTACATGGCGAACAGCAGATTGTGGCTTCGGGGTGCAAGCATGTGATTATTCGCACGGCATGGCTGTATAGTGAATTTGGAAAGAATTTTGTGAAAACCATGCTTAATCTCACTGCCACAAAACCTGAATTGAATGTTGTGTTTGACCAAACCGGCACACCAACCTATGCACTCGATTTGGCTCGCGTAATCTACCAAATAATTGAAGAGGAAAAAATCAGTGGCAATGAGGGCATATATCACTTTAGCAACGAGGGCGTGTGCTCATGGTATGACTTCACTGTGGCCATCGCTGCTATGGCAGGCAATAAATCATGCAAAATCAAGCCTTGCCACAGCAATGAATTTCCAAGCAAGGTGGTAAGGCCAAGCTATTCGGTGCTCGACAAGAGCAAAATTAAACGTACTTTTGGCATAGAGATTCCGTATTGGACCACATCACTTGAACAGTGCATGAACAATCTTAAGAAACAATAACGTTAGTTTATAAACCTAATAACTAAACAATATGAATAATATTCCTAATGTGTTTTGGCTTGTGCCCGCCGCTTCTATTGTGGCTTTGGGCATGGCATGGTATTTCTTCAAGACAATGATGAAGTCAGATGAAGGAACACCACGAATGAAAGAAATTGCCGAGTATGTGCGCAAAGGTGCTATGGCTTACCTTAAGCAGCAATATAAGGTGGTTTTGATAGTGTTTATCATTTTAGCTATTGTGTTCTCATTTATGGCTTATGTGCTCAATGTGCAGAATCCATGGGTTCCGTTTGCCTTCCTCACCGGAGGTTTGTTCTCGGGCTTGGCAGGTTTCTTTGGAATGAAGACAGCCACCTATGCATCGGGGCGCACAGCCAATGCTGCTCGCAAAGGTCTTGATGCCGGTTTGCGCATTGCATTCCGTTCAGGTGCCGTGATGGGTCTTGTGGTTGTTGGTTTAGGTTTGCTCGACATTGCAATATGGTTTGTTGCTCTCAATGCATTCTATGAGGGCGAACAAATGGCACTTATTACCATCACCACCACAATGCTTACATTTGGTATGGGCGCATCAACCCAAGCACTTTTTGCTCGCGTAGGCGGTGGTATCTACACCAAAGCTGCCGACGTTGGTGCCGACATTGTTGGTAAGGTTGAAGCTGATATCCCTGAAGATGACCCTCGCAATCCAGCCACTATTGCCGATAATGTGGGCGATAATGTGGGTGACGTTGCCGGTATGGGCGCTGACCTCTATGAGAGTTACTGCGGTAGTATCTTGTCAACAGCGGCTCTTGGAGCCACAGCATTTGCCTTGAGTCCCGAGATGCAGCTTAAAGCTGTGGTTGCTCCTATGATTATTGCTGCTGTGGGCATATTCTTGTCGTTGATTGGCATCTTCTTGGTTCGCACCAAAGAGGGCGCATCAATGAAAGATTTGTTGCGTTCGCTCTCGCTTGGCACAAATGTGAGTGCAGTCCTCATTGCCATTGCTACTTTTGCCATCCTTTATTTACTTGGCATTGAAAACTGGCTTGGAGTATCATTCTCTGTGATAAGCGGTTTGGTTGCAGGTGTGATTATTGGTCAGGCAACTGAGTATTACACCAGCCACAGCTATAAGCCAACACAAAAAATTGCCGAAGCCGGTCAAACAGGTAGTGCAACGGTGATTATTAAAGGTATTGGCACTGGCATGATATCAACTTGTATTCCGGTTCTCACCATTGGCGTTGCCATTATGCTTAGCTATATGTTTGCCAACGGATTTGATTTGAGCATGAGCGCTGAGAGCATCTCGCATGGTCTTTATGGCATTGGCGTTGCTGCTGTTGGTATGCTTTCAACCCTTGGTATCACTTTGGCTACTGATGCTTATGGTCCTATTGCCGATAATGCCGGTGGTAATGCCGAGATGAGTGAGCTTGGCGAAGAAATTCGTCATCGCACCGATGCTCTTGATGCCCTTGGCAACACCACAGCAGCCACAGGTAAGGGATTTGCCATTGGTAGTGCAGCGCTTACAGCTCTTGCATTGCTGGCATCGTATGTTGAAGAGGTGAAGATTGCTATGGCAAGAGTTGCCGAAACCGGTCATCAGTTTATTGATGCTGCCGGCAACGCCTTTAATCCGGCAACAGCTACTATGCCTGACTTCATGAACTTCTTCCAGGTTACCCTGATGAATCCTAAAGTGCTTGTTGGCGCATTTATTGGTGCTATGGCAGCATTCTTGTTCTGTGGACTTACAATGGAAGCAGTGGGACGTGCAGCCCAAAAGATGGTTGAAGAGGTACGTCGCCAATTCCACACCATTAAGGGTATTCTTGAAGGCAAAGCAACTCCTGACTATGGTCGCTGCGTTGAAATTTCAACTCAAGCTGCTCAGCATGAAATGATTATACCATCGGTTCTTGCAATCATTATCCCAATTATTGTTGGTATATTGCTTGGTGTTGCAGGCGTTTTGGGTCTGCTTGTTGGCGGTTTGGCAGCAGGATTCACACTTGCCGTGTTTATGGCTAACGCCGGCGGTTCGTGGGACAACGCTAAGAAGATGGTTGAAGAAGGCAACTTTGGCGGTAAAGGCAGTTTCAGCCATAAAGCTACCATTGTTGGTGACACCGTTGGTGACCCATTTAAGGACACATCTGGCCCAAGTCTTAACATTCTCATCAAGCTTATGTCGATGGTGAGCATTGTGATGGCTGGCTTAACCGTTGCATTCATGTGATGCACATGCTCTGATTTATAAAATAATTAAGATTAGTGACCATAAAATAGGGTCACATGATTGAGATTATTTTCTTTAAAAAAATAGACTACAAATAATCTGCCTGAGGATAATCCTCGGGCAGATTTGTTTTAAACAGTAAGGGTATGGCTGAATAATATTCAAAATTGATGATTATATCTCACTTTAAATGTGCTATTACCATTGCAAAACACCGAGCAAAAAACCATTTTAAAGGGATAGACGTTGAAATGTATAATACATATTTGTAATAAATATTTTATTTCCGAGATAAAAGGTGTAAATTTGCGTATTGATACGATTATTAGCGAAAATAATTTTAAAAGCTATATTTATCATTAATTGTTGTTATAATCATATTGTGTTTTTATGCTTATATTTTTCTTATGAAATGGGTTATGAAAATGCGATTTGAGAAAGTATATTAGATTAATTATGGATTATAAAAAAACTATAGTGATAACCGGTGGCGCCGGGTTTATTGGTAGCCATGTGGTGAGATTGTTTGTTAATAAGTATCCTGACTATAAGATTATTAACCTTGACAAACTTACCTATGCCGGCAATTTGGCTAACTTGAAAGACATTGAGGAGAAGCCAAATTACAAGTTTGTGAAGATGGATATATGTGATTTTGATGCGTTCTTGAATCTGATGCAGCAAGAGCACGTTGACGGCATCATTCATTTGGCCGCAGAAAGTCACGTTGACCGTTCAATCAAAGACCCGTTTACCTTTGCTCGCACTAACGTGATGGGCACGTTGTCGTTGCTGCAAGCCGCCAAGCTCTATTGGGAATCACTTACTGAGAAGTACCAGGGCAAGCGATTCTATCACATATCAACTGATGAGGTATATGGCGCGCTCGAGATGACAAACCCAGAGGGCGTTGAGTCGCCTTTCACTACAGCGGCTTCATCGCAGCATCACCATGCTTACGGTACTGACTTTTTTGAGGAAACCACAAAATATAATCCTCACAGCCCATATAGCGCAAGTAAGGCCAGCAGCGACCATTTTGTGAGAGCTTTTCATGACACATACGGTATGCCAACCATTGTCACCAATTGCTCAAACAATTATGGCCCATATCAATTCCCTGAAAAGCTAATCCCATTGTTTATCAATAATATTCGTCAACGCAAGCCTCTGCCAGTTTATGGCAAGGGCGAGAACGTGCGTGATTGGCTCTTTGTTGAAGACCATGCGCGTGCCATCGACTTGATTTTCCACAAAGGTGAGATTGCTGAGACTTACAATATTGGTGGGTTTAATGAGTGGAAAAACATTGATATAATCAAGGTGGTGATAAACACTGTTGACCGCCTTCTTGGCCGCACTCCGGGCGAGGATATGAACTTGATAACCTACGTCACTGACCGTCTTGGCCATGACGCTCGTTATGCCATTGATTCTCGCAAGTTGCAACGTGAATTGGGCTGGGAACCTTCGTTGCAATTTGAGGAAGGCATCGAGAAAACCGTTCGCTGGTATCTTGACAATCAAGAATGGATGGACAATATCACCAGTGGCGATTATGAGAGGTATTACGACGACATGTATAACAACCGTTGATATATGAGTGGAGTAAAAATCACCGTAGCAGGTACCGGGTATGTTGGCTTGAGTATAGCCACTTTGTTGGCGCAGCACAATGATGTGACGGCAATTGACATTGTGCCCGAAAAGGTTGATATGATTAATCGCCGCCAGTCGCCCATTGTTGACCGCGAGATTGAAGAATATTTAAGCACAAAAGATTTAACTCTCAAAGCCACCCTTGATGCTCAAGAAGCTTACAGTGAAGCTGAGTTTGTTGTTGTGGCTGCACCAACCAACTACGACTCAAAGAAAAACTTTTTTGACACAAGTGCGGTTGAGACAGTTATCAGAACAGTGCTTGAATATAATCAGCAGGCTATAATAATCATCAAATCAACCATACCAGTGGGATACACTGAGCAGGTGAGGGCTAAGCTCAATTGTAAAAATATAATGTTCTCACCTGAGTTCTTGCGTGAAAGTCGTGCCCTTTACGATAATCTGTATCCAAGCAGAATCATAGTCGGCACTGATTTGCAAGACCAACGGCTTGTTGATGCTGCCAACAGATTTGCGGCGTTGCTTCAAGAAGGAGCTATAAAGCAAGATGTGAAAACCCTCATCATGGGATTTACCGAAGCGGAAGCCGTGAAGCTGTTTGCCAACACTTATTTGGCACTTCGTGTGAGTTATTTCAATGAACTTGACACTTATGCTGAGATTAAAGGCCTTGACACTCGCCATATTATTGAGGGCGTTTGTCTTGACCCCCGCATTGGCACACATTACAACAATCCGTCGTTTGGCTACGGAGGTTATTGTTTGCCAAAAGACACCAAGCAATTGCTTGCCAACTATGCCGATGTGCCAGAGAATCTGATTGAGGCAATTGTTGAGAGCAATCGCACACGCAAGGACTTTGTGGCTGACCGAGTTTTGTCGATGGCAGGCTATTACGACTATTATAATCGCGGTGATTACAGCCCAAGCAGCGAGAGACAATGCGTGATTGGCGTTTATCGTCTTACGATGAAAAGTAATAGCGATAACTTCCGCCAATCGAGTATTCAAGGTATTATGAAACGCATCAAGGCAAAGGGCGCACAAGTGATAGTGTATGAGCCGACTTTGCAAGATGGGGCAACATTCTTTGGCAGTAAGGTGGTGAATGATTTGGAAAAGTTCAAGCAAATGAGCCAAACCATCATTGCCAACCGCTACGATTCGTGCCTTGATGATGTAGCTCATAAAGTATATACCCGCGACATTTTCCGTCGCGATTAATGCTGTTTATAAACTGATTTTTTAAAGTGATTAAAAAAGTGATGATGGGCAAATGTGCCACCAGCTTGATTTGAAGGAATCGGGGGGGCAGAGGCACAAAAGCAAATCATTGCAGTAAATATGGAAAAGAAAGTTCACATAACTTCGCGATATAGCGGACTATTGGTAACGTTTGTGATAATTGCCGAAGTGGCAATTTGTGGCGGAATGTTCTCTTTGTTCTCAATACTATCGGGGTACATTCATGAGGAACACTTTTTGCAATCGTTTTCAATGGTTTGCACCATTTATTTTGCCGTTACCATTGAAAATGGTGTGAGCATGCACATGCGCAAATCAAATGACTATGAAGTGCTGCTCACCGTGTTGAAAAACGTATTCTATTTTTCAATTTTCAGCGTATTGATATTGCATGTGGGAAACTTCTATGTGTTCCGCTGGCCGCTTTATTTATGCTATCTGATATCGCTGTTTGTTTTGCTACTGGCATTTAGATATCTCATAAGATTGTTTGCCAAGGTTTATCACCAGATGGAGAAGAACCGCAGAAAAGTGATTATGATTGGCGCCGGCTACAACAATAAAGAATTGTGCAAAGAATTTCTCTCAAATCGCTCAATGGGATATGAGGTGCTGGGATTTTTTGATGACGACCCAGAACAACAAATCAAAGGGGTGAAACGCCTTGGCGGCACCGGCGATGTGGTAAATCACATGAAAGGAAACGACGATGTGCAAGAGGTGTATTGTTGCTTACCGCCAGACTATAAAATGGAAGTTCAAGAACAAATCATAAGGTATTGTGAGAATAATTTCCGACACTTTTTCCTTGTGCCGATTATGAACAATTTCCAACATCAGGATATGCACCTTAACGTGATTGGCTCAATACCTTATATGAGCTACTTTGATGACCCTCTGAGCACATTTGGCAATCGCCTTATTAAGCGCATATTCGATGTTGTGTTCTCATTGGTTTTCCTTGTGACCCTTTTCCCAATAATCTTTGTTGTGGTTGCAATAGTGACAAAAATCACTATGCCGGGTCCTATTTTCTTTAAGCAGAAACGTAGCGGCATCAACGGCAAAGAGTTTTGGCTTTATAAGTTCCGAAGCATGAAGGTGAACGACAATAGCGACAATCTTCAGGCCACAAAAGACGACCCACGCAAGACTGTGTGGGGTAACATTCTGCGCAAAACCAGCCTCGACGAGACACCTCAGTTTTTCAATGTGCTGTTAGGCGATATGAGTGTTGTTGGTCCACGTCCTCATATGATTAAACATACCGAGGAATATTCTCAGCTTATTAATCATTACATGATACGTCACTACATAAAACCCGGTATCACAGGCTGGAGCCAGATAACCGGTTTTAGAGGTGAAACAAAAGAGTTATGCCAGATGGATGGCAGAGTGAAAGGCGATATCTGGTATATGGAACACTGGAATATGTGGCTTGACCTGTATATCATATTGAAAACCATTTACAACGCCATTGCAGGCGACAAAAATGCATATTAAGAAAACAGAAATCATTATTATTAAATGTGTAAGATTGCTTTAATTACCGGCATCACCGGTCAAGACGGCTCTTTTTTGGCAGAGTTCCTGCTTAAAAAGGGCTATGAAGTTCATGGCACTATCCGACGTTCATCAGTTGACTATTGCGAGCGAATAGCTCACCTTGAAGGCAAACCGGGCTTTCACCTTCATTATAGCGATATGTCTGACTCAATGAGCTTGATTGCCTTGATTGGAAAGGTTCGCCCAAATGAGATTTACAACTTGGCAGCACAAAGCCATGTGCAAGTTAGCTTTGATTCGCCCGAATACACTGCAGATGTTGATGCTGTGGGTGTGCTGCGTGTGCTTGAGGCTGTGAGACAATGCGGTTTAGAGAAAACTTGCCGCATCTATCAGGCATCAACTTCTGAGCTTTATGGTAAGGTAGAAGAAGTGCCGCAAAACGAAGAAACACCTTTTCACCCTTATTCTCCCTATGCTGTTGCCAAGTTATACGGCTATTGGATAGTGAGAGAATATCGCGAAGCATATAACATGTTTTGTTGCTCGGGAATCTTGTTCAATCATGAGAGCGAACGTCGTGGTGAGACCTTTGTGACTCGCAAAATCACACTTGCAGCGGCACGCATACGTCACGGTAAACAAGAGAAACTCTATTTGGGCAATTTGTCGAGCATGCGCGACTGGGGATATGCACCCGATTATGTTGAGTGTATGTGGCTGATTCTGCAAAACAATGAACCTGAAGATTTTGTGATTGCCACCGGAGTGCAGCACTCAGTGAGAGAATTTTGCCAATTGGCATTTCATTATGCCGGCATTGAACTTGAATGGCAAGGAGAAGGTGCCAATGAAAAAGGTATTGACAAAGCTACCGGCAAAGTGCTTGTTGAAGTTTCGCCCGACTTCTATCGTCCAACCGACGTTGTAAACTTGTGGGGTGACCCCACTAAGGCAAAACAAAAGTTGGGGTGGAATCCGCAACGTACATCGTTTGAACAGTTGGTGAAGATTATGGTAAATCATGATATGGCTAAGGTGGCTGTTGAGAACGCCGGTGAAGCCATTCGCATCAATCTTGCCGAATATCTTGAAAAAGGAATAGTGAAATGATGGATAAGTCATCAAAAATATATGTTGCCGGGCATCGTGGCATGGTTGGCTCGGCAATTGTGCGTGAACTGCAACGTCAAGGCTACAATAACATCATCACTCGCACTCACTCGCAGCTTGACCTTTGCCGCCAAGAGAGTGTGGAACAGTTTTTTGCCCAAGAACGACCCGAATATGTGTTTCTTGCTGCTGCCAAAGTAGGCGGTATTGTAGCCAATCAAAGTGCCTTAGCCGATTTCATGTATGAAAACATGATTCTTGAGATGAATGTGATTAATGCAGCATGGAAAAATGGTTGCAAAAAGTTGGAGTTCTTGGGTAGCTCGTGCATTTATCCACGGTTGGCTCCTCAGCCAATGACTGAATCGTGTCTGCTCACAGGTGAACTTGAAAAAACTAACGAAGCCTATGCGTTAGCCAAAATTTCAGGACTGAAATATTGCGAATTTCTTAATCGACAATATGGCACAGATTACATAAGTGTAATGCCAACCAACCTTTATGGCCCTAATGATAACTATCATCCCACACACAGCCATGTGTTGCCGGCTTTGATAAGGCGTTTTCATGAAGCAAAGTTATCGGGTGCTGAGAGCGTAACTTGTTGGGGCGACGGTAGTCCATTGAGAGAGTTCCTATTTGTTGATGACCTGGCAAACTTGTGCGTTTTCTTGATGAATCATTATAGCGGAAACGAAACAGTGAATGCCGGAACGGGCAAAGAATTAACAATAAAACAGCTCACTGAGATTGTGGCTCGCGTTGTGGGTTACAATGGCAAGATTTTGTGGGATACAACGAAACCCAATGGCACACCACGCAAATTGCTCGACGTGAGCAAAGCCACTCAATTAGGTTGGACCTATAAAACAGAACTTGAAGATGGCATAAGGATAGCCTATGATGATTTTTTGAATAATCCTATGCGAGCTGAACGATAATACACATTATATATTTGTGGCATTAATAGCACTCGTGGCACTATAAGTGACTGCGAGTGCTGTTTTTTTGTGTGAAAAAGAAAGTAATTCTGAAAACGAGCCTTGTTTTTGTTTGGTTTGGAAATTTATGACTAAAAATTTGTGTTGATTTGGTTTTGTTTTCTAATCTTTTAAAAATGTTTGTTTTTAAATTCTATGGTATATAACTTTGCATAGAACGAAATAAGAAACAAAATAATAAATAATCAAACATACAAAAGACTATGGCAACTAACAAGAAACTTCATTTTGAGACTTTGCAACTCCATGTTGGTCAAGAACAACCCGACCCTGCAACTGATGCTCGTGCAGTGCCAATCTATCAAACCACATCTTATGTGTTCAGAAATTCGCAACACGCAGCCGACCGCTTTGGGCTTCGCGATGCTGGAAACATTTATGGACGACTCACTAATTCAACTCAGGGTGTGTTTGAAGACCGCGTAGCTGCGCTTGAAGGTGGTGTGGCAGGTCTGGCAGTGGCAAGTGGAGCTGCAGCAGTCACTTATTCATTGCAGAATATTTGTTTGGCCGGTGACCATATTGTGGCGGCTGACAATCTTTACGGTGGCAGTTTCAATCTTATCACCCACACTTTGGCAGCTCAAGGCGTTTCAAATACAATTGTGAATGTCAATGATTTGGAAGCACTTGAAGCAGCAATCAAGCCAAACACTAAGGTGATTTATGCCGAGACTTTTGGTAATCCAAATTCTGAAATCCTAAATATTGAAGGTGTAGCTGCTGTTGCACATCGCTATAACATTCCATTGATTGTTGACAATACTTTTGGCACACCGTATCTCATTCGTCCACTTGAACATGGGGCTGATGTGGTTGTACATTCTGCAACAAAGTTTATTGGCGGTCATGGTTCATCGCTCGGTGGCGTGATTGTTGACGGCGGTACATTTGACTGGAAAGCCAATGCCGACAAGTTCCCGACTTTGGCAAAACCCGATGCAAGCTATCACGGAGCTGTTTTTGCCGATGTTGCAGGCGCAGCAGCATTTGTGACACGCATTAGAGCGGTGATACTGCGCGACACCGGCGCTACCATCAGTCCATTTAATGCATTCATCTTGTTGCAAGGACTTGAAACATTATCATTGAGAGTTGAACGTCACGTATATAATACGCTTAAAGTGGTTGATTACTTGGTTAAACATCCTAAGGTTGAGAAAGTGAATCACCCATCTCTTGCCAATCACCCCGATAATGAGTTGTATAATAAATATTTCCCAAACGGCGGTGGCTCAATATTTACATTTGAGATTAAGGGTGGACAAGAAGAGGCTTGGAGGTTTATTGATTCGCTTAAGATTTTCTCACTCTTGGCAAATGTGGCTGACGTGAAGAGTCTGGTGATACACCCTTACACCACCACTCACTCACAGATGTCGCCGCAAGAGCTTGCTCAGCAGCACATCACACCATCAACGGTGCGTTTGAGCATAGGCACAGAGCACATTGATGATATTATTGACGATATTGACCAAGCTCTTGCCAATGTGTGAATATTTGTGAGTATAGTTATCTGTTTTGCAGGCAATCGGGGAGAGTTATTCTCCGGTTGCCTTATTTTTGTGCGTATCAGCACCGTTATTTCAACAAAAATGCGTTAACTTTGTTAGTGACTAAATCACACAACAAATAAAGGAGAATGTTAACGGTAACAAATAGCATTATAAAATTTGTGGCTTCACTGTCGCAAAAGAAATATCGTGACAAAGAAGGCTGTTTTGTGGCAGAAGGCACAAAATGCGTGCGCGATACATGGGATTACTTCAATTGCCGAATGATTATTGCCACTCAAAACTGGTATGAAACATTTGGCACAAGCAGCCATTTGGGCAAAATTCATATTGCCACGCGTGCGCAAATGCAAAAAATGTCGCAGTTCACCAATCCATCAGAGGTGATTGCCGTTTATGACATCCCCGAAATCACGGTTGACCATAATGAGGTTGAAAATGGATTAAATATTGTGCTCGACGGTGTGCAAGACCCCGGCAATTTAGGCACAATAATCCGTCTTGCTGATTGGTATGGCATAATGTATATCTTTTGCAGTAAAGTTACTGTAGATGTTTATAACCACAAAGTGATACAAGCCACTATGGGTGCTATTTCGCGTGTAAGGGTGGTTTATTGCGATTTAGAAGAATTATTTGAACAACATCAAGCCATGCCAGTTTATGGCACAACGCTCGATGGGGAAAACATATATAACGCTAAGCTAAGCACAAAAAGCTTTGTGGTGTTTGGTAACGAAGGTAACGGCATGAGTGAAAAACTTAAAGCTGCTGCCACCAACAATCTTTTTATCCCTTCGGGGTTCAAAACTGGCGAACACTCTGAGTCGCTCAATGTGGGACTTGCCGCGGCAATCACCATTAGTGAGTTCCGTCGGGAGGAATTAAAATAAAACATCATTTTCAATTGTTTTGATATGGGTAAAATTAAAACCACCTATTTCTGCAAGAATTGTGGCATGGAGTCGCCTAAATGGATTGGTAAATGTCCGGGGTGTGGCGAATGGAACACATTTATTGAGGAGCCTGTGACATCAACTAAACCAAAGTCGCCGTACTCTCCCGATAATGACGTGCCTCACAAACGCATTGAAGCGGTGAAAATCAGCGACATACAAGCCGAACAATTGCCACGAATTAAGTTGCCGAGCAACGAGCTTAATCGGGTGCTTGGCGGTGGTCTTGTACAAGGCTCAATAATTCTGATTGGTGGCGAACCCGGTATAGGTAAATCAACCCTTGTATTGCAAAATGTGTTGCGCATACGTAGCCGTAAAGTGCTATATATCTCAGGCGAGGAGAGCGCACAGCAATTGAAGATGAGGGCCGACCGCATTGCCGGTGGCAAAATTGACTGTGAATGTTATTTGGTTTGCGAAACTTCATTGACTAACATTTTTGCCTGCATTAAAGCCAATAACCCCGATTTGGTAATTGTTGACTCAATACAAACCATTGCATCTGATGAGATTGAGAGTGCAGCAGGCAGCGTGAGCCAGGTGCGCGAATGTGCTTCAACATTCTTGAAATATGCCAAAGCCACCAACACTCCGGTGGTGTTGATTGGGCACATCAACAAAGAGGGTAGTATTGCCGGTCCTAAGGTGCTTGAACATATTGTTGATGCTGTGCTTCAGTTTGAGGGCGATACCCATTATCTTTACAGAATATTGCGTTCTATAAAAAACCGCTTTGGCAGCACCTCGGAGATAGGTATATATGAGATGAAGGAAAACGGATTGAGAGAGGTTTCAAATCCATCTGAAATGCTCATTTCTTCAGGCAACGAAGACCTCTCGGGGGTAGCTATCGGTGTCACTATTGAAGGCGCTCGCCCCTTTGTGATTGAAGCCCAAGCATTGGTGAGCACAGCCGCCTATGGAACAGCACAACGCTCGGTGACCGGTTTCGACTCAAAACGCATGAACATGTTGCTTGCGGTGCTTGAGAAAAGAGTGGGCTTTAAACTTGCTCAAAAAGATGTTTTCTTGAACATAGCCGGCGGATTGAGAGTTAATGACCCGGCTCTTGACCTTGCCGTGATTAGTGCTATTTTGGCAAGTAATGTTGATATGGCAATACACAAGGGCATTTGCCTGACAGGTGAAGTGGGGCTTTCGGGCGAAATTAGGCAGGTGACACGCATTGACCAACGAATTTTTGAAGCTGAGAAGTTGGGCTTTGATGCCATCATAGTGCCAAAAAACAATATAAAAGGTTTGGCTACTGACCGCTTGAAAATCAAGATTATTGAAGTTGCTAAGGTTGAAGAAGCCTTTAAATATCTTTTCGGCTAAGCAACAATGTTAATGGTTGTTAAATCGCAATTACTTGCTTAAACCATTCTTGTTTTCTTTAGTCATAGAAGTGTAAATTAGATAACAAGCTTCAAACTTACTAACTTTAATAATAAAACAGGTTTAATATGCCGAAATTACTGAGAAAGTAAATACGGCACTATGATAAAACAATATTAGGAGGATTTGGAAAGAGCAAGCCAAGTCCTCTTTTCTTTTACTGCAATTTATTGGCTATTAAGGTGACAGTGAAAAATGTGATATTTTAGCAAATGAAATAATATTAGTAACTTTGCAAAAGATTATTTCAGACAAATATTTAGGAAAGAATGATAACAACGAGCAATTTAGGAATTCAGTTCGGTAAAAGAGTTTTGTTTCAGGACGTAAATCTGAAGTTTACTTCAGGCAATTGTTATGGCATAATTGGGGCAAATGGCGCCGGAAAAAGTACGCTTATGCGAATACTTAGTGGTCAGCTTGCGCCCACACATGGTTCGGTGACGCAAGGCCCTGGAGAGAGAATGTCAGTGCTTAGTCAGGACCACTTTGCTTATGACGAATTCACAGTGATGGATACTGTGCTGCAAGGTCACACAGTGCTGTGGGATATTATGAAAGAAAAAGATGCTTTATATGCAAAACCCGACTTCAGTGATGAAGACGGTGTTAGAGCAGCCGAACTTGAGGAGAAGTTTGCCGAGATGGAAGGCTGGAACGCCGAGAGCGATGCCGGTGCTTTGTTGAGCGGTTTGGGCATCAAAGAAGATAAGCACTACACCATGATGAAAGATATGAGTGCAAAGGAAAAGGTGCGTGTGCTGCTTGCAAAAGCATTGTTTGGTAACCCCGACAATCTGCTCCTTGATGAGCCTACCAACGATCTTGACCTTGACACTGTGTCATGGCTCGAAGAATATCTCTCGAAGTGTGAAAACACCGTTCTTGTGGTTTCTCACGACCGTCACTTCCTTGACGCTATAAGCACTCACACCTTGGATATTGATTATAACAAGATAACATTGTTTGCCGGTAACTATAGTTTCTGGTATCACTCGTCGCAATTGGCTTTGCGTCAACAGCAGCAAGCCAATAAAAAGGCCGAGGAAAAGCGTAAAGAGTTGCTTGAATTTATTCGCCGTTTCAGCGCCAATGTTGCTAAATCAAAGCAAACCACAAGTCGCAAAAAGATGCTTGAAAAGCTTAATATTGAAGAAATTCAGCCATCATCGCGCCGATATCCTGGCATCATCTTCACTCCAAGTCGCGAAGTGGGTAATAAGATTCTTGAAGTTCATGGGCTCACAGCCAGTGTTGATGGTGACGTTCTTTTTAAAGACGTTAATTTCACCATTGAGAAAGGCGATAAATGTGTGTTCTTGAGCCGTGACCCACGAGCAATGACAGCATTATTTGAAATCATCAATGGCAACCGTAAACCCGATGCCGGCACTTTTGAGTGGGGACAAACCATTACCACTGCTTATTTGCCGCTCGACAACTCATCGTTCTTCAACACTGATATGAACCTTGTTGACTGGTTGTGCCAGTTTAGCAATGATACCAGTGAGATTTATCTGAAAGGATTCCTTGGCAAAATGTTGTTCTCAGGTGAAGAGGTGCTTAAAAAGGCTTCTGTGCTTTCGGGTGGAGAAAAGATGCGTTGCATGATTGCAAAAATGATGATGACCGATGCCAATACGCTTATTCTTGACACGCCAACCAACCATCTTGACCTTGAATCGATTCAGGCATTTAACAACACCTTGCAGGCATTCAAGGGCGTAATATTGTTTGCATCGCATGACCATGAGTTTATTCAAACTGTATGTAACCGCGAGATTGAGCTTACGCCTAACGGCATTATTGACAAGATGATGGACTACGACGATTACATCACTGATGAGCGTGTGATTGAACTTAAAGAGAAATTGTATTCAAAATAATTATATTATGGTTAAACATATTGTCACATTTAAGTTGCGCGGAACAGATGAAGAGCGCATGGCTCTTTCAGAAAAGTTTAAAGATGCGCTGTTGCAACTCCCTGAGCAGATTTCAGTGTTAAGAAGCATTGAGGTTGGCATCAATCAGAATCCTAATGAAACATACGATGTGGTTCTCACCGCAATTGTTGATTCAATGAGTGATGTTGATATATATGCCAAGCATCCTGCCCATGTTGCAGCCGCAGGCATCATCAAACCAAACATTGACATCCGCGCATGCGTTGACTACGAATTTTGATAGGGCAGTTGACAGTGTGGTGCGTAATGCAACACTGAGCATTCTGCTAATCAAATTTTGACATTGAAACAAAAAATTAGCGATTGAGCTAATCAAGAATTTTGAGATTCTTTGATAAAGCCCAATCGCTTTTTTATTCTGTGTAAAGTGTAGCTTATTGGCTACGCTATTATCAGATTATACGCCAAGTTCTTTAGCGATAGCAGCAAGCTTAGCCTCAGCCCATTCGTTCTTAGCATCATATTCCTCAGCACTGTTGAGAGTATCATGCACTTCAAGATAGAACTTAATCTTAGGCTCTGTGCCTGAAGGACGAATAGATATCTTAGTGCCGTCTTCAGTGAAATATTGAAGCACGTTAGAAGTAGTTGGCATTACAAGAGGCTTGGTTTCACCGGTCAATGCATTCTTCTCTACGAGGCTGTCATAGTCCTTGATGGTAACAACTGGTGAACCGCCAATGGTCTTAGGAGGATTCTCACGGAATTGCTTCATGAGAGCCACAATTTCTTCTGCACCTGATTTACCCTTGCGAACAAGCGAAATGCCTTTTTCCTTTGAGTAACCATAGGTCATGTAGATGTCAATGAGCATAGCGTTCATGTCAAGGCCTTTTTCCTTAGCCCAAGCAGCAATTTCTGCCATCAAAGAGATGGCTGAAACTGAGTCTTTGTCGCGAACAAAGTCTTCAGCCAAGAATCCGTAGCTCTCTTCACCTCCGCCAAGGTATTGAGCCTTGCCTTCGTTTTCGAGCATCACCTTAGCAATCCACTTGAAGCCGGTGAACACGTCATACATCTTGATGTTTTGCTTCTCGGCAATCGACTTGATGGTTTCAGTTGTAACGATGGTCTTCACAATATATTCATTACCCTTGATGAGGTTAAGCTCTTTGCGGCGAGCCATGAGGTAATAGAGGAAAATCATCACAATCTGGTTACCATTAACCAATTGATATTCACCCTTGGTGTTCTTGATAACAACGCCAATGCGGTCAGCGTCAGGGTCTGAAGCCATTACGATGTCAGCATCAACTTCTTTTGCCTTAGCAATAGCCATAGCCATGGCTGATGCATTCTCTGGGTTAGGAGAGTCAACAGTTGGGAAGTCGCCGCTTTGAACGTCTTGTTCAGGAACGTGAATCACGTTGGTGAAGCCAAAGTTAGCAAGTGATGCCGGGATAAGATATTTACCTGTACCGTGGATAGGAGTGTAAACAATCTTAAGGTCTTTGTGGCGTTCAATCACGTCGGGGCTGAGAGAGAGTTCTTTAATGCGGTCGAGATAAATTTTATCCATCTTTTCGCCAAGAATCTCAATAAGGTCTTTGTTGCCTTCAAACTTCACTTCGCTCACGCTCTTGATGCGGTTAACGTAGTCAATAGTGTTAGTGTCATGAGGAGTGGTCATTTGAGCACCGTCGTTCCAATAAGCCTTGTAGCCGTTGTACTCCTTAGGGTTGTGAGAAGCAGTGATGATTACACCGCTTTGGCAACCGAGTTCGCGAATTGCAAACGACATTTCAGGAGTTGGGCGTGGACCTTCAAACAGATAAACCTTAATGCCATTAGCTGAGAATATGTTTGCGCAAATTTCAGCAAAAAGGCGGCTGTTGTTACGCACGTCGTGACCCACAACCACTTTGATTTCAGGAAGATCTTTAAAGGCATCTTTCAGGTAGTTAGCCAAGCCTTGAGTGGCAGAACCAACGGTGTAGATGTTCATACGGTTTGAACCAACACCCATGATACCGCGAAGACCGCCTGTGCCAAATTCAAGGTCTTTGTAGAAGCACTCAATCAAATCGGTCTTGTCCTCATTCTCGAGCATTGCTTTAACGGCTGCTCTTGTCTCGGCATCATAGCCTTCGCCAAGCCACACTTTAGCTTTCTCTGTAACTTGTTGTAATAACTGGTCGTCTTTCATTTTATTTGATTTTTGAATTAATAAGTTCTTATGATAAACAAATTTACGAATTTAAAAACGAATTTCAAAAGAAAGATGAAAATAATCATGCAAAAAATTGCACAAATGCCTTAATCATATTGATATGGTCGCTGGCACTGGCGGTTTCGCAACATGAATGCATGGCAAGAATCGGGTTGCCAACATCAACTCCTTCTATGTCAAGCTGTCCGGTGAAAATGTTGCCCAAAGTTGAGCCACCAGCCACATCAGAATGGTTCACGAAATATTGCACAGGCACATTTGCCTCAGCACAAAGGCTTTTGAAAATTGCCGATGAATGAGCATCGGTCATATATTTGCAATTTGCATTGATTTTAATCACAGGACCGCCTCCCAAAGCTGGATGATTGGACGGGTCGTATTTCTCGGGATAGTTGGGGTGGAATGCATGTGCATTGTCGGCCGAGATGAGGAACGATTTGTTCACTGCTTGGCAAAAACCGTCGTAATCCAAGCCTTGAGCATAAGTGAGACGTTGCATCAGACTTGATAGCACTGGTGAATGTGCTCCCTGTTTGGTGCCGCTGCCGGTTTCCTCGTTATCGAAGATTGCA
Organism: Muribaculaceae bacterium; assembly: GCA_051871515.1. Classification (GTDB taxonomy): domain Bacteria; phylum Bacteroidota; class Bacteroidia; order Bacteroidales; family Muribaculaceae; genus SFTJ01. The sequence continues at coordinate 21,223 of JBJECY010000073.1, forward strand.
CTGATGCACGTTGAATCGTCGTCGGTGCTCTCAATAATGGCTGTGATGGCAGCGTGAGCCATGCTCAGGTCGTCAAGTCTGCCCGACATTATAAACTCCTCGTTTATGCCAGCCAATGTGGCGGGTTGAGTATTGTAAAGGAACAGGTCAAAATCAAGAATATGTTCTTTTTCAACGTTCAACTCCTTAGCGATGGCATTGAGCAGCAGTCCGCCTTCGGCAAGGGCATCGTTAATGCGTGCCACTATCGGCAACATGTCCTTTTGCTTTGAAAGAGGATTACCCTCATTCACACCGCGGTTGAAGTGTATTGCAAGGTGTGGAATCATAAGCATAGGCTTATTAAATCTCAGCAAGCGAGTTTCGGGCTTTAATGCTGACTCGCCACGCAAAATCACTCTGCCGGCAAGCGAGAGAGGACGGTCAAACCATGTGTAAAGAATTGGTCCGCCGTAAACCTCTGTGTTAAGCCGCAACAAGCCGTCGGAACTGAGCATCTCAGCGTTAGGCTTGATTCTGAAGCAAGGAGAGTCGCTGTGGGCAGTGATAATCTTAAATCCGGTTTCGTTAACTGGCTTTTTGCCCACTTTCACAGCAAAGATGGCAGAATGATTTTTTGTAACAAAAAATTTCTCACCAGGGCAATATGTTACAGGTTCATCAAGACGCTTTTCGCAATATCCGTTTTCGTTGAGCATACGCTTGATGGTGTCAACAGCATAGAAATTGCACACGCTTGCGTCCATGAATTGGAGTAGAGAGTCAATGTATTTGTCCATTGTAAATATTTAGTTTTTATGTTACACAAGATTTAGTTATCACTGTTATTTATTGAATATAGTATGCTGAGTGTAAAGCTCGCAACACATTGCAAAGTTGTTGACCCCAGAAATTAGCGAAATCTTCTTTGCAAGTAATCAAGATTGATTTTATGGCTTCGTTGCTTACATCACGCACCGATGCCACAAAATTATAAAATTCCTGATATAAATCGGCCAAATCTTCTGAGATGTTTGCTGAAATTGGCGTGTCGCTATATTTCATATCATCTTGGAAAGTTTCAAGATATACATCATCTTCACCCAACAATGCCGCAATATTATTTCGCATATTGTCATAGTATTCTTCCTCGAGATAAGGCTCAATGTAATATTCCTCACTTGAGTCAGTGATTTTGATGTCGGTCGCCGAGATGTAGATGCGTGGTAGCAACTTTATCATCTGTGCCATAAAATCGAGTTTCTCGTAGTTTAATACATTCTCAATCGCGCTACAATATTCGTTGGCTAAAGCTATAAATGCCAAACTGTTGGGCGATAGTTGTTCTTTATCCGTCATAGATATAATTTGTTTTTGAGGATGTATTCATAGACATCGCTCGATAAATAGAAATTCATGTTTCTTTGCTGACGCAAGCCTTCTCTTATCTGGGTTGACGACAGCTCTATTACCGGTGCATCAACGAGCGAAACGTGATGTGCCACCTCTTCAGGAATGTTCACTTCAAAACCCAATCTTGGATACACAAGAATTTGGAAATTGGCTATGATTTCTTCGTGGCAACGCCATTTGTGAAAGTTCGCCCAGTTGTCGGCACCAATAATCAGATAAAACTCATCGCCTGGGAAGCGTGCTTTGAGTTCTTGCAGAGTAAGGAAGGTGTAAGAAGGCCGTGGCATACTAAATTCAAATGCTGAAGTGGTGACATTATCAATGTGCCTTGTCACCATTTCTACCATTTTAATTCTGTCAATGTCGGTTATTACACTCTTTTCGTCTTTCTTAAGAGGATTTTGTGGTGCAACCATCATCCAAATGGCATCTAAGCACGAGTTCTGAGCCAAATAATTGGCAATTATGGCGTGCCCTATGTGTATGGGGTTGAATGTTCCTCCAAAGATGCCTATTTTCATGGTTGTAATTTTTGTTTTGGTTATTTCACAAAATCATAGATCAATTTGCGCGTCTGCTCCACAGCAACATCAAGCACGTCGTTAATCACCACGCAGTCAAATTGTTCTTTGAACGTAAGCTCATAAGCTGCTTTGTCAACTCGTTGGTTGATGGCTTCAATGGGGTCTGTTGCACGACATAAAAGCCGTTGACGCAATTCTTCAATGCAAGGAGGCTGAATGAAAATTGAGAGAGAGTCGTTGCCGTACATGTGTTTCACATTCACTCCGCCTTTCACGTCAATATCAAGAATCACGTTTTTGCCGTTTTCTTGAATACGCTTGATTTCGCTTTTAAGTGTGCCGTAAAAACGTCCAGGATAAACTTCTTCATATTCAACAAGTGCGTCATTGGCAATTGCATCCTTAAATTCTTCAACACTCAAGAAATGATAATGCACTCCGTTCACTTCACCTTCGCGAGGTGGGCGTGTGGTGGCTGAAATGGAGAATTCAAGTTTAAGCTGCGGGTCGTTGATGATGCGGCTTATGATAGACGATTTGCCCGAACCAGATGGCGCAGATATTATTATTAGTTTTCCTTTGTTCATTTTGGTGAGGGTGGGGGTTACATAATGTTTAGCACTTGCTCTTTGATTTGCTCTAATTGGTCTTTCATCATCACCACAATCTTTTGCAAATCGGCTTGATTGGCTTTTGAGCCCATGGTGTTGATTTCTCGTCCCATTTCCTGGCTTATGAATCCAAGCTTCTTGCCTTGACCGTGACCAGTTTCAAGAGTAGAAAGGAAATAATCGAGGTGAGATTGCAAGCGTTGTTTTTCCTCATTAATATCAAGCTTTTCAATGTAGAATATCATTTCCTGCTCAAAGCGGTTTCTGTCATATTCAACATTTGGCAACTTTGACAGAGCATCTTCAATGCGTGCTTTGATTTTTACCACGCGCTCGTTTTCATATTGAGCCACTTGATTGAGCAATTCTTGGATGTTGGCAATGCGTTCCTTGAAGAAATCATAGAGGCGAGCACCTTCTTGTGTACGGAAATCAATGAGCGCGTCGAGGGCGTTTTTAAGGACATCAGATACCACTTTCAGTTCTTCCTCAGATGTTTCAGAAGATATGTTGTCGCTTTTAATGGCATCGGGCAGTCGCAACAAAGTGGCATACCAATCTTCAGGTTGTGGTATGCCCAACTCTGCAGCAAGCACCTCAATCTGCTGTTTGTATTTTTTAACAACTGGAATGTTTATACTGTGGTCGCTGGTGCTATCTATTTCTTCGCAATAGATGAAGAGGTCAACTTTGCCACGTTCAAGAGATTTGGCTATATAGTTGCGAAAATCAAGCTCGCTTGTGCGATAGGATTGCGGAAGTCTTATCGACAAATCGAGTTGTTTGCTGTTTAACGATTTGATTTCTGCAGTTATTTTTTTATTTTCAAAAACGGCTACTGCTTTGCCGAAACCAGTCATTGAAAGTATCATTTGCAAGAATTTTCTACAAATTTAATGCGATAATTCCAATCAATTATAATAAAAGCGAGAAAAATCGTAAATTTGCAAAGATATTTTTTTGAATTATGGCGAATATACTAAATATAGAGACATCAACCAACGTCTGCTCGGTGTGCTTATCGAGCGACGGAATGGTGATTGAGCATCACGAAGATTATGAGGGACGAAATCATGCGAGTGTGCTCAATGTGTTTCTCAACGATATTGTGAAATATATCACAACACGAGAGATAAAACTCGATGCTGTGGCAGTGAGCATTGGTCCGGGCTCATATACCGGTTTGCGTATTGGTTTATCAGAGGCCAAGGGCTTATGTTTTGGTTATAACGTACCTTTGATTGGGGTCAATACCCTAAAACTGCTGAGTGTTACAGCATTGTTTAGCCGCTATAACGACGATGACACCCTTTATGTGCCAATGATTGATGCGCGCAGAAAAGAGGTTTATACGGCAATCTATAATAATGCCCTTGAAGAAGTGATGCCACCGCAAGCAATGATACTCAACGAGGACTCGTTTGCGCAATATGCTAACCATAAATTGCTGTTTGTGGGCAACGGGGCAGGCAAATGGAAAGAGGTGTCGCCATTGCACGATGCTCATTACCTCACCGAGTCGAAACCAGAAGCGGTGAATATGGTTGCCCTGTCGGAATTGGCATTTCGCAAAGGCGAGTTTATTGATGTGGCTTATTCTACGCCATTGTATTTAAAAGAGTTTCAGGCTACTACGCCAAAGCACAAAGTGCTATGAGTGCTTGGCGGATTACAAACAATTAGCAATCACAATTAAAAGAAATAATGATTAGAGAATATGACAGATAACAAATTATATCACGACGATTCAGTATTTGGTAACACTCGCATGGTTGAATATAATTCCGACCGTTCGCAGCTGGCACTGCCTGAATATGGCAGAAACATACAGCAAATGGTTGACCACTGTGTGACCATTGAAGACCGCGAGGAACGCACCCGTTGTGCTTATTCAATTGTGCAAGTGATGGGTAACATTGTGCCGCAGTTGCGCGACGAGGCCGACTCTAAGCACATCTTGTGGGACCACCTTGCAATAATGTCGGGCTTTAAACTTGATATTGATTATCCTTATGAAATCATCAAGGAGGAAAAACTTGACGTTAAGCCTAACCCAATTGCTTACCAAACTGAAAATCTTAAGCATCGCCACTATGGCAAAATCATGGTTGACATGATTAATCAGGCTTGTACTTACCCCGATGGTGAGGAGAAAGACAGCTTGATTATGCTCATTGCCAATCACATGAAGAAGGTGTTGTTGTCAATAAGCAAGGATGGAGTTGACGACCAACGCATCTTCAACGACTTGCGTGAGATTTCGGGCGGGCGCATCAACCTTGACAGTAGCACTTGTCAACTGCATGAGTTTAAAGAAGCTCCGGCTCAAACCGCTTCAGGCAAGAAATCAAAGAAAAAGAAGTGATTACACTCACCTGAATTACATCACACCCACTTTCTTATGATTACGAGAGAAGAACTAATAGAAATAGGAATATTCAACAAGCCCCATGGCGTGAAAGGCGAAATTTCGGCAACAATAGATTGTGAGCCTGATAATTTTGCACGTTTCTCTTGCCTTGTGGTTGATGTGAACGGCATTTTTGTGCCTTTTTTCTGCAACGAGATGCGCACAAAATCGGTTGACAGCGTGTTGCTCACCATAGATGGCATTGATAGCGATAAAGACGTGAAGTTGCTGGTTAACAAAACCATCTATGTGCTTAAGAAAGAATATAATGAATTGAGCAACTCGCAAGACTGTGACCAATTGCCCATTGATTATTTCATTGGTTTTGTGGTAAAAGATGAACAGGGTGAGGAGTTGGGTGAGATTGTTGACATTGATGACACCACTCAAAATGTGCTGTTCATCATTGAAAGCACCGATAATGAAGAATTTTCAATTCCCGCAGTTGAAGATCTCATCATCGATATTGACGAAGATAATAAGGTGATGGTGATGAGTTTGCCTGAAGGAATTTTGGATATTTAAAAAACTGAGAAATAAATTACACATATTAATATAATATCAAAGATAATGTCAAACGAAGAATTCAAAGAATTTGATGAGAACGATGCAGTGGAATACATTAACAACGTGCTCACCACACTTGGCAAAAATGCTTATGACGGCGATGAACTGTTGTTGCTGATTGATGCCATGTATGACTACTATGAGGAAAATGACAGCTTTGACAACGACGAGGACCTGGAAGATGATATTGATGCCATCACAGCCTATGTGAAAAAGACGCTCGCCAAAGATGCCGATTGCCAAATAGCTCCCGGCGATGTGAGAGACATCATTCTCGCAGAGATGCAATATGAGGATTCGTTGAACAACTGATTGAGAGAAGATGAGAATCCAATATAATATTATTAAGGTGTTGGCTTTGGTAATGATGCTTGCTTTTGTGGCGCCTTTCGGCGAAGCAAAATCAAAACCAAAGACAAAGAAACAAGCAGTTGACATCTACGACTTGTCGATTGACGATAACATCTCAATGCCTGAGCTTGAAAAACAAGCCGATGAGATTGCTAAATTTCAGTACAGTCAAGCCGTGGCATTGCAGCAAAGCCATCAAAACGTTGAAATGACACGCCATGGTGAGGTGTTAATAATCACACTCTCTGCCAGCCAATTGTTTGCACCAAATGACACGGTGCTGAGCGAAACTGGTAAAATGTCATTGAAACCGTTTCTGCGCTATCTTGAAACGCCTGGCATGTATAAAATGCTGCTCGTGATGCATCACGATAACACCGGCTCTGACCGTTATACGCTCAATCTTACTCGTTCAAGAGTGAATGCAGTGTATGATTGGATTGACGATAATGCGAGCGTAGAATATGTTGTGCCTTATGCTCTTGGTTCAACCGAGCCGCTTGTTGAAAACAATTCGGTGGCCAACCGCAAGTATAATCGCCGATTGGAGATATACCTTGTGCCAGAGCAGGCAATGATACAAGCAGCCAAGAAACGCAGCATAAAGCTTTGATAGGCTGCATGATACAGATGATTAACTGATATCAATTAATTTCTACAGAAAACAAAAAATAATAACTATAAAAATCATTCTTAAGAAATGGCAATAGAGCTTAAACAATTAACTAAGAGAGCTGACAATTATTCGCAATGGTACAATGACCTTGTGGTAAAAGCCGATTTGGCTGAACAATCGGCAGTGCGTGGATGTATGGTTATTAAACCTTATGGCTACGCTATTTGGGAGAAAATGCAACGTGTGCTTGATGACATGTTTAAGGCAACAGGTCACGTTAACGCTTATTTCCCTCTGCTTATCCCGAAATCATTTTTGAGCCGTGAGGCAGAGCACGTTGAAGGCTTTGCCAAGGAATGTGCCGTAGTTACACACCACCGATTGATGTGTGCCCCTGAAGGCAACGGCGTGGTTGTTGACCCAGCAGCAAAGCTTGAGGAAGAACTCATTATTCGTCCAACATCAGAAACCATCATTTGGAACACTTATCGCAATTGGATTAGTTCTTATCGCGATTTGCCTATTTTGTGCAACCAGTGGGCTAATGTGATGCGTTGGGAGATGCGCACTCGCATGTTCTTGCGTACAGCCGAGTTTTTGTGGCAAGAAGGACACACTGCCCATGCCACTCGTGAAGAAGCCGAGGCTGAAGCAGTGAAGATGCTTGGCGTGTATGCTCGTTTTGCTGAGGAATATATGGCAGTGCCTGTGATTAAGGGTGTGAAATCGGCTAACGAACGTTTTGCCGGTGCACTTGAGACTTACACCATTGAAGCAATGATGCAAGATGGCAAGGCTCTGCAATCAGGTACATCTCACTTCTTAGGACAAAACTTTGCAAAGGCATTCGACGTGAAGTTTATCAACCGCAACAATGAGCTTGAATATGTTTGGGCTACTTCTTGGGGCGTTTCAACTCGCTTGATGGGTGCGCTTATCATGACACACAGCGATGATAACGGTCTTGTGTTGCCTCCACATTTGGCTCCAATTCAAGTGGTGATTGTTCCAATCTATAAAGGTGAAGACCAATTGGCAAATATTGATGCTAAGGTTAAGCCAATTGTTGACCAATTGCAAAGCCTGGGCATCAGCGTGAAATATGACAATGCCGACAACAAACGTCCTGGCTTTAAGTTTGCTGATTATGAACTTAAAGGTGTTCCTGTTCGTTTGGTATTGGGCTCGCGTGACCTTGAAAATGGTACAATTGAAGTGATGCGTCGTGACACCCTTGAGAAGAGTGTTGTGCCTATTGATGGCATTGTTGACTATGTGAAGAATTTGCTTGAAGAAATTCAACGCAACATATTTACAAAGGCATTGAACCATCGTGAATCAATGACTTACACTGTTGACACATACGACGAGTTCAAAGAACAGATTGAGAAGGGTGGCTTCATTCTTGCTCACTGGGACGGCACGTCAGAAACCGAACAACGCATCAAGGAAGAAACCAAAGCAACCATTCGCTGCATCCCATTGGATGGCGACAAGACTCCTGGCAAGTGTATGGTAACAGGTAAACCTTCTGCACAGAGAGTGATTTTTGCTCGCAATTATTGATTGCAATAATAAATAAAGCTTCACATACCATATAGGTGAGTGAAGCAAAAAGAATAGGAGAGACCGCTATTAGGGTTGAAATAATTTTTCACTCAATGGCGGTTTCTTCGTTTTTTGACAATCGTAATTGGCTTTTATAGAGTGGGAAATGCAATGTAAGCACAGCTCCGTCGGTCATCGTTGCATGAACATCTGTGATAAATGGCTTGCACTCAGCATCATACCAGATTAAATCATATTGCCCTTGGAAACGTGTCTTTGTGAGCTTTCCTTTAATCATTCCCGGTTTCCAACGGCTTGAGTTTACTGAGGCTCCTTTCACATAAATGATGTCATATCCATTGCCATTTGCCACCAAAGCTAATGTGTAACGTCCGCCAAGACGCAATCGGTTTTCGTCAACATCTCGGTCGAGGTAACTCCAATATCCTTCGTTAACGTCGTGTTCTTTCTCAAATCGTTGATTAAGTTTCTCAATGGTCCACTGAGTTTCAATCTCCTTCCATTGGTTTTTCTCAGATTTTATCACAAACCGTTCAACTCTCAAATCACAGCCATTGCCGCAATAAACTCCCATTTGGCATGGTGAGCAACCGGCAACATCAACAGTGCAGACTTTTTGAGCAAGTTCTTTGCCTGCTAATACAGTCAATTTACCCTCGTTATATTCAAGCTCAATGATATTGTCGTTGTTAAACTGTGATGTGAAAGAGGCAACATTAACTATGGCAGCAACTGAATCAATGCCGTTAATGTGATGAATAACCGATAGCATGATTGCCGGCTTGTCATATAATTCTTCGCCGTTTGTGATGCCGCATTGCAGCAAGGCAGTCCAATAATCGGTTATATTGATATAATTAAACACCACGCCCCACTGCATTTGCGATGCAGCGTTTTGGCTTGGTGTTGAATATTTTTTGTTTTTGAGAATATGCTTGTTTTGCAGGTTAGCAATTCGAGCAAACACCGAGTAACGGTGTGGGACAATGATAGAATCATGCAAAGCAATCACGGGTTGCGCCTGATTGCAAACCACCGGCATGCAATTGCCGTTAAGCTCAACATTTCCAAATCCTTGAAACTTATTGGCTATTGACTCATGAATGGTTTTAGCCCATGCAGAGGAGCCAAATAATGCAACAACCAACAAGGTGACAATGACTGTTATCGCTTGCTTGGCACTATTCATTGTGTTTTGTGGAGTAATTTTAGGTTAAAGAAATGTGGAGAGAGGGATTGAGCAAAAAACGGTTTACTTATTCTTTTCTTTTGCCCAACTGTCTTTTAGACCAATTGTCTTGTTGAAAACAAGATTGTCGTCAGTCGAGTCGGGGTCAACACAATAGTAGCCCAAGCGTTGGAACTGATACTTGTCGCCAACCTTGGCATTCTCAGCCAGGAATGGCTCAATGTAAGCAGTTGTCACCACAAGTGAGTCAGGGTTGAGCAATTCTCTGAAGTCAACGTCTTCAGCCGATGGGTTTTCAACCATGAACAAACGGTCGTAGTTTCGCACGGTGGCTTTCTTGCAGTGCTTGGCTGAAACCCAATGAAGAGTACCCTTCACCTTGCGCATGCTGCCTGGCATACCGCTCTTAGTTTCGGGGTCATATTCGCAATGAATCTCTTGGATGTTGCCTTCAGCATCTTTTATGACGTCAACGCACTTAATGATGTAAGCACCTTTCAATCGCACTTCTTTGTCGGGGCTCAAACGGAAGAACTTCTTTGGAGGATTTTCCATGAAATCTTCACGTTCAATATAGAGCTCGCGTGAGAAAGGCATCTCGTGAGTGCCTGAGTTTTTATCTTCAGGATTGTTCTCAATCGACATCATCTCAACCTTATCTTCAGGATAGTTGGTGATGACCAGTTTCACAGGATTAACAACTGCCGAAACACGAGTTGCGCGCTTATTAAGGTCGTCGCGAATGGCATATTCAAGCAATGAGATATCGTTGAGCGCCTCATATTTTGTGTAGCCGATTGTGTCGATGAAATTCTTTATTGACTCAGGGGTATAGCCACGACGACGCAAACCGCAAATAGTTGGCATGCGAGGGTCGTCCCAACCGGCAACATATCTATCCTTAACCAATGCGAGCAATTTGCGCTTGCTCATCAGAGTGTAAGTGAGGTTAAGACGATTGAACTCAATTTGGCGAGGACGATATGTCTCATCGGCAAGCTGGTCAACAAAATAATCATAAAGAGGGCGGTGAGGCACAAATTCAAGTGTGCAGATTGAGTGAGTAACGCCTTCAAAATAGTCGCTTTGACCATGAGCAAAGTCATACATTGGATATACATTCCAAGTGTTGCCAGTGCGATGGTGTGGATATTTGATGATGCGATACATGATTGGGTCGCGGAAGTGCATGTTTGATGATGCCATGTCAATCTTGGCACGCAACACGCGCGAACCTTCATCAAACTCTCCTGCATTCATGCGTTGAAACAGGTCGAGATTCTCTTCCACCGAGCGATTGCGATAAGGGCTTGCTGTTCCCGGAGTAGTGGGAGTGCCTTTTTGTTCGGCAATTTGCTCTGACGTTTGGTCGTCAACATAGGCTTTGCCTTCTTTTATAAGGCGCAAAGCCAAGTCATAAAGCTTCGGGAAATAGTCTGACGCATAATACAAGCGGTCGCCCCAGTCAAAGCCCAGCCATTTAATGTCTTCCTTGATGGCTTCAACATATTCCTCGTTTTCTTTTGTGGGGTTGGTATCGTCTAAGCGAAGGTTGCATGTGCCGCCAAACATCTCTGCTATGCCAAAGTCCATGCATATTGCCTTGGCGTGGCCAATGTGAAGGTATCCGTTTGGCTCGGGCGGGAATCGGGTGTTAAGACGCCCTCCGTTTTTGCCTGCCTTCAAATCTTCGGCAACAAGTTGTTGCACAAAATTCAATGGCCTCTTCTCTTCAGTTTCGTTGCATGAAATGTTTTCTTCTGCCATAAAAAGATATTTTAAGATTTTTAAAATTCCGACTAATGAATGTTTACAAGTGGCAAAGATACAAAAAAAATGCGAAAAATCAGTTTAACTGACGCTTTGAGAAACTATTATAATTATTAATGTGATAAAAAAGTCATTTATTCATTTATGAGATGGCGTAATTAAGCTCCATGATGTTGACTTGTTGAAAACTTTTTTGCGCAATAATTTAGATTATGTGAGATGTTATGATTAATTTTGAAAGATGAACAATAAAACTTAGCATGTCAACATTATGGAGCCATTTATACACGTTCACACTCACACACAATATTCAATACTCGACGGTCAAGCTTCAATAAAGAAACTAATTAAGAAAGCTATGGCCGACGGTATGCCCGGTATGGCCATCACTGACCATGGCAACATGATGGGCATCAAAGAGTTTTTTGATGAGTCGAAAAGCGCTAACAAGCCAATTAAAGGCGAGATTAAACAATTGAAGGCTACACTCAAAGAACTTGAAAGTGCACAAGAAAAGGATGCTGCCAAGATTGCCGAGGTGAAGGCGCAAATGGCTGAATTGAGCAAAAAACTGTTTAAACCCATTATGGGTTGTGAGATGTATGTTGCAAAGGGCGATATGCATGACACCAGCGACCGTTCTGACCGTGGCTATCACCTTATTGTGTTGGCAAAAAACTATAATGGCTATAAAAACCTTATTAAAATAGTGAGTTTAGCATGGACCGAAGGGTTCTATAGCCACCCCAGAATTGATAAGGCTCACTTAGAAGAGTATCACGAAGATTTGATTGTGTGTTCGGCATGCTTGGGTGGTGAGGTGCCAAAACTCATTATGGCAGGACAACTTGACGAAGCCCGCGAGGTGATTAGATGGTTCAAACGTGTGTTCGGCAACGATTATTATCTTGAGCTACAACGCCACAAAGCCAATCCCGCTCAACGAGCCAACTTTGAAACATATCCTTTGCAAGAAGAAGTTAACAAGGTGCTCATTGAATTGTCGCGCGAGCTTGATGTGAAGCTCATTTGTACAAATGACGTTCACTTTGTTGATGAAGACGATGCCGAGGCTCACGACCATTTGATATGCCTTTCAACCGGTCGCGACCTCAATGACCCCAACCGTATGCTCTACACCAAACAGGAATGGATGAAGACCACTGCTGAGATGAATGAGCTGTTTAAAGACGTTCCTGAGTCATTGAGCAACACCATTGAGATTCTTGACAAAGTTGAAGAATACGACATTGAGCATGACCCAATCATGCCATTCTTCCCAATCCCTGAAGATTTTGGTACCGAGGAAGAATGGAGACAAAAGTTTAGCGAGGAAGATTTGTTCCGCGAATTTACAAGCGACGAGAACGGCGAGAACCAGTTGCCGCGTGACGAAGGAGAGAAAAAAATTGCCAAGCTTGGCGGTTATGAGAAACTCTACCGAATAAAGTTTGAAGCAGATTATCTTGCCAAGCTCGCTTATGAAGGTGCAAGCCGCCTCTATGATATGCCTCTTGAACCGGTGGTTGATGAGCGCATACGCTTTGAATTGCATATAATGAAGACAATGGGTTTCCCGGGTTACTTCTTGATTGTGCAAGATTTCATCAACTCAGCACAAAAAGAACTTGGTGTGATGGTAGGTCCGGGACGTGGCTCGGCTGCCGGCTCGGTGGTGGCTTACTGCTTGGGTATCACCAAGATTGACCCACTGAAATATAATCTGCTGTTTGAGCGTTTCTTGAATCCTGACCGTATTTCTCTCCCCGATATTGATACCGACTTTGACGATGACGGACGAGGACGCGTGCTTGAATGGGTTGAGAATAAATATGGCAAAGAAAACTGCGCGCATATCATCACTTACAGCACCATGGCCACTAAGAACTCAATTAAGGATGTGGCTCGTGTTGAAAAGTTGCCATTGGCTGAGTCAAATGCGTTGTGCAAAGCCATCCCCGACAAATTGCGTGAAGGGCCTGACGGCAAAGTGCCAAAAATGAATCTGCCAAATGCCATCAGTCAGGTTGTGGAGTTGCAAAACGCTGAGAAGTCATCTGACCCAAAGATGCGCAACACCATAATGTATGCTAAGAAACTTGAAGGCAACGTGCGCGGCACCGGCGTGCATGCGTGTGGCTTTATTATATGCCGTGACCCCATCAGCAACTGGGTGCCTGTGAGTACGGCAGAAGACAAGGAAACTCGCGAGAGGGTGAATTGTACCCAATATGACGGACATGTGATTGAGTCAACAGGCCTTATTAAAATGGACTTTTTGGGTCTGAAAACTCTGTCGATACTGAAAACCGCTCTTGAGAATATCAAGATAACTCATGGCATTGACATTGACCTCGATAACATACCCATTGACGATGCGCTCACCTATAAACTCTATCAAGAGGGTAAGACCATTGGTACATTCCAGTTTGAGTCGCCGGGTATGCAGAAACACCTTAGGGCATTACACCCGACTGTGTTTGAAGACCTCATTGCCATGAATGCCCTTTATCGACCGGGCCCAATGGATTATATCCCCGACTTTATTGCACGAAAAAAAGACCCTTCGAAGGTGAAATATGACATCCCGTGCATGGAGGAGTTCCTTAAAGACACTTACGGCATCACTGTGTATCAAGAGCAGGTGATGTTGCTATCGCGCCGTCTTGCCGACTTCACTCGCGGTGAGAGTGATGCCCTGCGTAAAGCAATGGGTAAGAAGAAAAAAGATATTGTAGATGCTATGAAGCCGAAGTTCATTGCCGGTGGCGTGAAAAACGGCTACGATGCCGGCACACTTGAAAAGATTTGGGCCGACTGGGAGAAATTCGCTTCTTACGCATTCAATAAGAGCCATGCCACATGCTATAGCTGGGTTGCATATCAAACCGCCTACCTAAAGGCTCATTATCCTGCTGAGTATATGAGTTCGGTGATTAGTCACGCCGGCGACATTGAGAAGCAGGTGAAGTTTATGGATGAATGTAAGAGCCTTAAAATCGCCGTTAAGGGTCCTGATGTCAACGAATCGTTTAAGCTATTCACCGCTACGAAAAACGGAGATATACGATGCGGTTTGAGCGGTCTAAAGGGCGTGAGCGAAAAGGCCGTTGATGCCATCATTGAAGAACGAAACAAAAACGGAGCATATACCGATATATTTAATTTTGTTGAGCGTGTTGATTCAACTGCTTGCCCGCAAGGAATGCTTGAAAAACTTGCGCTTGCCGGTGCATTCGACTGCTTCTCAGAAATAAGCCGAGAAGACTGGTTTGCCGAAAACGAGAAAGGCGAAACAGGAGCACAAATCATCATCAACTATGGTAGAAAATTTCAGCTCGACCAGAAAGAGCACGTTGCATCGCTCTTTGATGATGAGCCTGAAACACTCACGGCTCACCCACAAATACCGGTGGGAGAGAAGTGGGCAAATGTGGTGCGCCTTAACAAAGAAAAAGAACTTGTGGGCATGTATCTTTCAGGCCACCCGCTTGACCCTTATGACTTGGAGATGAAGTTTATATGCAACAAACAACTTGCCGAATTAAGCCGTGATGACGAGAAGCATATTGATGAACCTATTGTGTTTGGTGGCATTGTGATTGACTTTATTACAGGCCAAACAAAATCGGGCAGCACTTTCGGCAAGATTGTTCTTGAAGATAAAAGCGGCACATTTGACCTGATGTTGTTTGGGCATAATTACCTCGATTTCAACAAGTATGGCATAAAAGGGGCGTTCTTGATTGTGAAAGGTTGCTATCAACGCAGCAAATTCGACCAAAACAGACTCAATTTCAATATTAACTCAATAGACTTGATGCAGGACGTGAAAGGCAAGCTCATTCATAATATTGAGATTGACTTGAGCCCAGATGAGATAAGCGCGGCACAATCAAAGATGTTGGCAACATTTCTCACTTCGTCAACCGAGAACCAAAGCAAATTGGTGTTCAACATCATTTGTGGTCCATCGGGTAAAACCGTTAAGCTGGTATCAGATAAACTTATTCCGGTGACTAAACAGCTGCTCGATTATCTTGACGAAAACCGGTGGAATTATCGCGTTGAAGGTCGTGAGAACCCCGACAACAGACGCCCGGATACGGAAGCTGATGTGGAAGAGGACGTTATGGCAAGTATGCTTGCTGATGACTGATTTTTGTGCTATAAAAAATAGGTATTAAGATATATTTTCATTAATTTTGCAAGTAAATAAACAATAATAACAGTAAAAACAGATTTTATTATGGCATTCGCTTTTAATGATGAAAACTCAAAAGTTGAAATCGAATCGGGCAAGCCTGTTGTAATCGATTTCTGGGCAGAATGGTGCGGTCCATGCAAGAAAATCGCTCCAATAGTTGACCAACTTGCTGAAGAATATGAGGGTAAAGTGCTCATTGGCAAATATAATGTTGACGAGTCGTCGGATGTAGCCACAGAATTTGGTATTCGCAACATCCCAACAATACTCTTCTTTAAGGATGGCAAACTCGTTGATAAAAACGTGGGCTCAATCTCAAAGGCTAATCTCGAGGAGAAAATCAATGCGTTGCTTTAAATGCATCATCAAACAATGAAACAATGGCGGAATCTTATTTTATGTGAGATTTCGCCATTTTTGTGGTTTCATATCACGTAACTTGCTTGTTTTGTATGAAACAAGCATTAAAATATCTGTAATTAAGCCTTACTTTCAATAATTATTTTGTATATTTGCTTAATTAAATAGCTAACCAATAATCATAATTAAAAATCACATATAAAACTAAATCGAAAGAGATATGAAAGAAAAAATCAAAGAAGAGTTTAAGAAACGCTTTGGAGAAGGCGGTGTGATGTATGCATCAGCCGGTCGCATCAACCTCATTGGCGAGCACACCGACTATAACGGTGGCTTTGTATTCCCGGGAGCTATTGACAAATGCATAGCTGCACAAATCAAAGAAAACGGAACAGACAAGGTGAGAGTGTTCTCAATCGACATCAACGATAGCGCAGAATTTGGCTTGAACGAAGAAGATGCACCTAAGCAACAATGGGCAAGATACATCTTTGGCGTTTGCCGTGAGACCATCAAGCGCGGTTTCACCGTTCGCGGTTTTGATGCTGTGTTTGCAGGTAATGTGCCTCTGGGCGCAGGCTTGTCTTCGTCGGCAGCTCTTGAGTCGTGCTTCGCTTATGCAATGAACGATATGTATAACGACAATAAGATTGAGAAGTTTGAACTTGCAAGAATCGGTCAATCAACCGAGCACAACTATTGCGGCGTGAACTGCGGTATTATGGACCAATTTGCTTCAGTTTTCGGCAAAAAGAACTGCTTGATGCGTCTTGACTGCCGTTCTTCTGAATTCCAATATTTCCCATTTGACCCTAAGGGATATAAGCTTGTGCTTGTTGACTCAGTTGTGAAGCACGAACTTGTTGATTCTCCTTACAACAAACGCCGTCAATCATGCGAAAGAGTTGCTGCAAAACTTGGCATTGAAACTCTGCGTGACGCCGAAATGCAAGACCTTGAACGCGTTAAGGCCGAAATCAGCGAAGAAGACTATATGCGTGCTAAATATGTGATTGAGGAAAAACAACGCGTGCTCGACGTGTGCGACGCTCTTGAAAAAGGCGACTATGCAACCGTTGGCGACCGTATGTATAAGACTCATGAAGGCATGTCGAAACTCTATGAGGTTTCTTGCGAAGAGCTCGACTATCTCAACGACATTGCTAAGGAATGTGGCGTGACTGGTTCTCGCATCATGGGCGGTGGCTTTGGCGGCTGCACCATCAACTTGGTTAAAGATGAGTTGTATGACAACTTCATTGCCGTTGCCAAGCAGAAATTCAACGAGAAATATGGCCACGAGCCAAAAATCTATGATGTGGTTATCTCTGACGGTGCACACAAAGAATAATAGTTATTGCTCATGAAAATTGAAACTAAAACCGTTGCTTCACAAAAAGGCGACATCACATTGATTACCATCACAAATAGTAAAGGTGCCAGTGTGGTGCTTTCAAGTCTGGGTTGCGCAATTGTGTCAATCAACGTGCCTGACCGCGACGGAAACATCGACGACGTGACAATTGGCTATGCCGACGCCACTTCGTATTACTACGATGGCCCTTGCGCTGGCAAAGTGCCCGGCCGTTATGCCAACCGTATTGCCAATGGACACCTTGTTGTTGACGGTAAGGAATATCAACTTAGCATCAATAACGGTCCAAATGCGTTGCACGGAGAAGAGCGCAAGGATTTTAATGCTGAAGGGTGCTGAGATCAT
>JBJECY010000074.1:0-8755 GCA_051871515.1 Muribaculaceae bacterium
AAAAGGTCAATCACCTCGGTGAGCACGTTTTCAAGGAATTGGAACGTTGCTTCTTTGCCGGGGCAGAAGTCGCTGCCTTTGCCTGAGCCGTCGCACGACACTTCGGGGTAGGCGGCAAGTGTTTCCTCGCTGTGACCCGGCATCTCAATCTCAGGAATCACGGTGATGTGGCGTGCAGCGGCATAAGCCAGAATTTCGCGAATATCGTCCTTGGTGTAGAAACCGCCGCAAGCTCGAGGGTCGCTTTGCTCGCAGTATTGGTTGCCGCCGTCACACCATTGTTGCCATGTGTTGGCAGGACGCCAAGCGGCAAGCGAGGTGAGCTTTGGGTAACGGTCAATTTGCAATCGCCATCCGGCAGCGTCGGTGAGGTGCAGGTGCATGCGGTTGAGCTTAACCAGTGCCATGGCATCAATCTGTTTTAGCAGGAATTGTTTTGTGAAGAAATGGCGCGACACGTCGAAGTGCAAACCGCGATAGGGGAAGCGAGGTGTGTCGGTGATGGTGCAGCAGTCAATGGTGCGCACTGAGCCTTGCTGAGTGAGTTGCAGCAGGGTCTGCACGGCATAGAATGCGCCAGCCTCGGTGGCTGCGTTGATGGTGATGCGCTTGGCGCCCACGGTCATGGTGTAGCCCTCGGCATCGAGCTGACGGCCAAATTTCTTGCTGATGCTGATGGCGATATCGGCCTTTGAGCTGCTTTTTTGTGCGGTGCCCTGAAGTGCCGAAGCTTCAATGTACTGTGCCAATGCGGTGGTGGTGGCACCTTGAATGTGCACTTTCACGCCCTCTGACGGGAGAGTGAAGCTGCCTTGCGCTTCAACAATGTTGGTTGGTAGCGGAATGATGCTGTAAGGCGACCCCGGAGCGGGGGTGTTGCCCTCGGCAGCCTGTGCCGTGAGCAGCATGGTTGCCGCTGCAAGACTGCATAACAAATGTTTGAGATTGAATTTTTTCATTGTATAATTACGGTTTAGTTATTGTCGGGGGTGTTTCTTGCGTAAAGATAAGGTAAATTGTTGGAAGCACCAAGCTTTTTTGCAATTTGGGAGATAAGAAAAGCGTGCCGGTGTTGCTCCGACACGCTTTGATATGATTCAATGTTGATAAACGTAATCGTTCACCTAAATGGTGAGGCGCATGATTACATGTTCATGCCACCGTCAACTTGAATAACTTGTCCTGAAACGTAAGAAGACATATCGCTTGCCAAGAATGTAGCAACGTTGGCAATGTCTTCAACCTGTCCGCCGCGGCGCAATGGAATTTTTTGGCACCATTCTTTGCGCACCTCTTCAGGAAGAGCGGCAGTCATGGCAGTTTCAATGAAGCCCGGAGCGATGGCGTTGGCACGAATGCCGCGTGAGCCAACCTCTTGAGCGATACTCTTGGCGAGGGCGATGAGGCCTGCCTTTGAAGAAGCGTAGTTAGCCTGACCAGCGTTACCGTGAACGCCCACCACAGAAGCCATGTTGATGATTGAACCACTGCGTTGACGCATCATGATTGGCAAGCAAGCGTGGATGAAGTTGAATGCCGACTTCAAGTTAACGGCGATAACAGCATCCCATTGAGCCTCGGTCATGCGCATCATCAAGCCGTCCTTGGTGATACCTGCGTTGTTAACCAAGATGTCGATGCGGCCAAAGTCGGCCTTTATTTGTTCAACCACAGTGTGGGTTTCTTCAAAGTTGGCGGCGTTTGAGGCATAACCTTTTACCTTCACGCCGAGGGCAGCGATTTCTTCTTCTGTTGCTTTGCCGTTTTCGTCAATCACAAGGTCGGTGAATGCGATGTCGGCGCCTTCAGCGGCAAATTTCAGCGCGATAGCTTTTCCGATACCGCGGGCAGCACCTGTAATGAGTGCAACTTTTCCTTCTAATAATTTCATCTTTTGTTACCTTTTTTGTTAAAGTTATGATAATCTTAATAGTTTATTTTCTTCTTTGTTCAGTTCTTTGTGGGTTACGGCTCAATGATGACGTCGGTGGTCAATGGCTTGGGCGCATGTTGCTTGGCTGTGATGCCATAGAGCACAAAGTCCTGAATGTATTCTCTCAGTTTGTTTTTCTCAATGTCCATTTCGGCAAAGCTGTCGCGCACATAGGGCACATCCATGCCTTGCAGGCACAGTAGCATCACTTTGGCGGTCTTGTCGATGTGCTTGATTGTGAAGGCGCCTTTGTTCACGCCCTCGGTGAGGATGGCAATGAGAATTTCACATTCCTGGTTGAGGGTGCCACGGCGAGCGCGTTCCACCTTGCGCACGTCGCGGAAGAAACCGGCTCGCAGCGACCCGTTGCGTGTCACCAACTCTTTAATGGCGTCGAATCGCACAAAGATGAAGTTCATGAGCTTTTCTTCGGGTGGAAGGCTTTGCGCTGGAATGGTGCTCAGGCGCTCAACTATCATCTCGCTCTCGTTCTTCACCACGGCGTTGTATATGTCGCGCTTGCTCTTGAAATATGTGTAGATGGTGCGTCGACCTTTTTCAGAGGCCGATGCAATATCGTTCATAGTGGTGTTTTCCACGCCTTTGTGAGCAAATAGCTGACGTGCAACCTCTATGAGTTTTTCTCTTGTTTTCGACACCATATAGTTAAGCCGATTGTTGAGTGTTCGTAAATAATGTGCGAAATTACTCAAAAATCCTCATATACACAAGTACTTAGCCCCGAGTGATGCTAAAATCGGTGAAAATGCACACCGCAAAACCAATCTTTGCGCGCCTCAAAGGCAGGGCAGAGCGATAGGCAGGCAAGCATTGGTGAGTGCTGTGGTTTTTGGCAGCGCCCAGATGCTTAGTTGGTGTGCAGCCATAAGCTTTTCTTTGCCGCATACACGGATTGTGAGTAATAAAAAAAGGAAGCTCAGAATCCTCTGAACCTCCTGTTGTTTTAGTGGCGAGGGATGGAGTCGAACCACCGACCTTCAGGTTATGAGCCTGACGAGCTACCACTGCTCTACCTCGCGATTGCGGTTGCAAAGGTACGAACAATTTTTGGAATTGCAAATTATTTTGGAGAAAAAAAGTGTTTTAAAGCATAATTTTTTGGCATTTTTTGTGGTTTACGAACCTTTTGTGGCTTAAAGCGTGCTTTTGATTTGGAAAATGGGCGGCAAAGGTTGTAAATTTGTGTGAGCCAAAAAATGCGACTGTGTGCCGTGAAATGCGGCACCAAGAGAGTGTGCGTTTTGGGGCTCAAGGCAAAAATTAATTTAAAACCGTTTTTCACGATGGACGTTGTTTACGAGGACAATCATATAATTATAGTGAATAAGGCTGTGGGCGAGATAGTGCAGGGCGACAAGACCGGCGACGAGCCGCTGGTTGAGACACTCAAGCTATGGCTCAAAGAGAAATATAACAAACCCGGCAATGTGTTTTGCGGCGTCACTCATCGCATCGACCGCCCGGTGTGCGGACTTGTGGTGTTTGCCAAAACCAGTAAAGGGCTGACACGTATGAACGAGCTGTTTCGTGAAGGCAAGGTGAAAAAGACCTATTGGGCAATAGTGAAAAACTGCCCTCCTAAACCCGAGGACACTCTCACGCACTATATCACCACCACCGAGCGCAACAACAAGTCGCGGGCGTGGGACACCGCCAAGCCCGACAGTAGCCGCGCGGTGCTCAAATACCGTGTGCTGGCGCATAGCGACAATTATCATCTGCTTGAGGTGAATCTGCTCACCGGACGTAAACACCAAATAAGGGTGCAGCTGTCGGCTATCGGGTGTCCAATCAAGGGCGACCTGAAGTATGGCGCGCCGCGTAGCAACCCCGACGGCGGCATCTCGTTGCAGAGCCATCGTATAGAATTTATCCATCCCGTGAGCGGAGAGAAAATCGACGTCACCGCCCCCGTACCCTCCGACAACCTATGGCAAGCCCTCGCCCAAGCAGTGGGAGAAAAATAACTAAATATTTTTGTGATATGGCTAAAGGAAAACTTTGGTCGAGAGAAGAAATGATTCTTGCTCTTGCATTGTATTTTAAAATTCCTTATGGAAGGATGAATGATACTACTCCAGAAATAATGGCGTTGGCAAACTTGATTAATAGAAGCCCAAATTCTGTTGCAATAAGGTTAGGAAATTTTGCCGCTTGCGATCCGTATATTATTGCATCAGGGCGAAAAGGAATGCCGGGAAGCGAAAAGGTGTGTAAACCTTTTTGGGACGAATTTGTTGATAATAGGGAAGGCCTGTTTTATGAAGAGCAGAGAATAATTGCTAAACTCGCTGACAAGCCAATTGAGAAAGTCCTAAATTTGAAAGAAGAAGATTTTATAGGAAAAGAAAAGCATACGGTTGTTAAAGTAAGAATTAACCAACAAGCGTTTAGGAGTATGATATTGTCGAATTATCAGAATACTTGTGCTATATCGGGTATAGACATTCGAGAGATACTTGTCGCAAGTCATATTGTTCCTTGGGCAGATGATGTATCAAATAGGTTAAATCCTGAAAATGGGATTTGCCTTTCTCCTCTCTATGATAGATTGTTTGATAGAGGCCTGATTACGGTTGATGAGAATTATTGTGTGCGGTTGTCATATGAACTGAAGCAAAGAAGCGAAAGAGATTATTATGGTCAGTTTCTGGCACCCATTGACAATCTTCGTTTGATGCTACCAATTGAGCATTGGCCTGACAAAAACTTTTTAAAATATCATTGTGAGAATATATTTGCTCCACATAATTAGGCTGACAGAGAGATTATGCTGATGTGATTTAGGAAACAGCACTGTTTTTCAGATGAAATAAAAACGGGTGATTTATATTATTTGCTGTGAAAAAATTTCCGTAGGTGTGGAAAGTTTGCTATTTTTGTGGAGAAGAATGTGCGTGGGCAGGTGTGCATTGGGTTGTGGGGCGTTGAGCCTCCCGATGAGGTGCACAGATGCCAATGCCGACGTTTGGCGCGGATTAAATCAAAAAAAGAAAATTAACATAACTTTAAGTAATAACTAAATCATGGCAAAAACTCCTGAATTTAAGTACGCTCCTATGTTCCAGCTGGGCAAGGACGATACTGAATACTATTTGCTCACTAAGGACTATGTATCTACCGGTGAGTTTGAAGGTAAAACCATCTTGAAAGTGAAAAAAGAGGCTCTCACGCTGTTGGCACAACAGGCATTCCACGATGTGGAATTTATGCTGCGCCGCGCACACAACGAGCAGGTGGCAAAGATTCTCACTGACCCAGAGGCGTCGGAGAACGATAAATATGTTGCCTTGCAATTCCTGCGCAACGCCGAGACAGCCGTGAAGGGTATTCTGCCTTTCTGCCAAGACACCGGCACCGCCATTATCCACGGCGAGAAGGGTCAGCGCGTGTGGACCGATTTTGAGGATGAGGAAGCATTGTCGCTTGGCGTGTATAACACCTACACTCAGGACAATCTGCGCTATTCGCAAAATGCTCCGCTCAACATGTATGACGAGGTGAACACTCGTTGCAACTTGCCTGCACAAATCGACATTGAGGCTACCGAGGGCGATGAATATCGCTTTGTGATGGTGGCTAAGGGTGGCGGCTCGGCCAACAAGACCTATTTCTACCCAATGACTAAGGCCACTATTCAAAACGAGGGCACTCTGCTGCCTTTCTTGGTTGAGAAGATGAAGACCCTTGGCACTGCCGCTTGTCCGCCTTACCACATCGCGTTTGTGATTGGTGGCACTTCGGCTGAGAAGAACTTGCTCACCGTGAAGCTTGCCAGCATCAAATATTACGACAATCTGCCTACCACAGGCGATGAGACCGGTCGTGCATTCCGCGATATTGACCTTGAAAACAAGCTTCTTGAAGAGGCATATAAGATTGGCTTGGGCGCACAATTCGGTGGCAAATATCTGGCTCACGACATCCGCGTGGTTCGTTTGCCACGTCACGGTGCAAGCTGCCCAATTGGTATGGGCGTAAGCTGCTCAGCCGACCGCAACATCAAGTGCAAGATTAACAAGGACGGTATATGGATTGAGAAACTCGATACTAACCCGACTGAATTGATTCCTGAGGAACTTCGTCGTCCGGGCGAGGGCGCTAAGGGCGTTGAGATTGACCTCGACAAGGGCATTGATGCCGTTCGTGAAGAGCTTACCAAATATCCGGTATCTACTCGCGTGAACCTTAAGGGTACCATCATTGTGGCTCGCGACATTGCTCACGCCAAGCTGAAAGCTCGTCTTGATGCCGGCGAGGGTATGCCCGACTATTTCAAGAACCACCCAATTCTTTACGCTGGTCCTGCCAAGACTCCTGAAGGTTATCCTTGCGGCTCAATGGGCCCAACCACTGCCAACCGCATGGACCCATACGTTGATGAGTTCCAAGCTAACGGCGCAAGCCTTGTGATGATTGCTAAGGGCAACCGCGGCGACGTGGTGACTGAAGCTTGCAAGAAGCATGGCGGTTTCTATCTGGGCACCATCGGTGGTGTGGCAGCTGTGCTTTCACAAAGCTCAATCAAGAGCATTGAGTGCGTTGAATATCCCGAACTTGGCATGGAAGCTATCTGGAAGATTGAGGTTGAAGACTTCCCGGCATTCATCCTTGTTGACGACAAGGGCAACGACTTCTTTAAGCAACTGAAGCCTTGCTGCTGCTGCAAAAAGTGATGTAAATGAAAGCTTGCCTCTCCCGTAGGCAAGTGTAAATAATAGAAATGAGGTTGCGCCGCTGATATTACGGCGCAACCTCATGTTTTTTCTTTTGCTGAATGATGAGGTTGATGATGATATTTGCTGATGGTGGCAGTGGCTTGTTATGTTCTCGCGCGGGCGTATTGTGAAAGTGGAAAAGTTTTTCTATTTTTGTAGATTGTGAAGGTTGCCGGTCGGCATGGATGAATTGCTGTTCGGCAAACTTGCTTTTTTTTTGAAAAGAGATAAGAACATAAATAATCTGATTCTATGTTTGGAATTAACAAATTGTTGCGCTCGCGTGTTGTGAGGTGGATAACTGGTGGTGTGACCGGTGTCGCCGCGCTGATTGGCACCTGGACTGGCTATAAAACCATGGAGCAACAGGCAGGAGGTGTGCTCTCGATGCAGTATAACGGCGAGGTGGTGAAAGGCACGTTGGTGCGTAATCTTGTGATATGCGTCGATTCGACTGTGGTAGAGAAGAATTTCTCGAGTATCTGCCCTAACTTCTATAATTCGAGGAAATATACCGTTCGCGACCTCTCGTTGCGCTATGAATTGGAGTCGGAAGGTATTCAGTTTGAGCCAACCGGAATGTTCACGCTCAGCAACGAGGGCGACGGTAAATATTTGCTTCGCTACAATCTTGACAAACTTGCTTCGTATGAAACCACGTCGCCACCCGTGAGAAAGTTTATTATTCCTGACAATGGTGGTGCGGTGTCGATGCGAGCCATGGCTTCGTTTGATGGCGCTGACAGCCTGATGACATATCTTGTAAATGCAAAATTCATGGTGGTTGACAATGCCGGAACGCAGAGCTTTGAGGATTGGCGCCGCCGCTGTCAGCAACGCTGCGCAGAATCATTCAGTCCCAAGCAGTTTGATGCCTATTACGTTTCGTTGCGCTATCGCGACCACGACTATCAGTATAATGTCCCTATTGAAAAGGCCGACGATGGCACAATCAACCAGCAATTGGCGCAGAACAACGCTAAACAAGAGCAACAAAAGAGCGAACAACAGCCCAAGAGCATAGAGGAAGATGTGCCCGAGAAATTTTGCGACGAGAATGTGGAACTCTCAAATGTGCAGTTCTACACTGACAGCGTGATGCACGCCGCCATTCGCCGCAACGGCCATCAGGCAGTGGTGCTGCTGATAGAAAACACTGAGGAGCACACCTTTGACAATTATGCGTTTGAGTTCTTTGACCAATGCCCAACGGTGCAAGTTTGGGATTTTGCCAAGAACGTCATGCTCCGCAATTTTGCTTACCTCGACGAAGATGCCGAGCTTGCCGACAAGATAGACTACGATGATGGCCGTTATGAGAATAAATGGTCACATTCGGTGGCATTCAGTTATTTTTCGCCTGAAGCCAATCGGGTGATGGTGGAGATTGTACCGCCAAAGGGCAGAACCGGCAAGATGAACGAACAGGAAATATTGCGCTATTATAGCATGCCTGAACATGTGCTTGTTGATGCTAATAAACAAGTGTTCTTTTGGACTGAGTTTTGGAGAGCATATAGGTATGCACTGCTTATTGTGCTTGTCTTAGCTGCTTTTCTCCCGATGCTCGATTCTGATGACCGAGAAGGCAAAAGCATTGCGAAGTATTATAAAGAAGATTTCTTTAGGAAATGTCTGCCAAGTGCAATTGTATTGTGGTGTGTAGTGTCGATAGCGTTAGTAATAATTGAATTTATAATGTGGTAAATAATAATTTGTTAAGATGAAAACTACATTTATGACTCAGGGCACTTGCTGCCAGGCTTTTGAGATTGAGACTGATGGCGGCGTGGTTAAGGATGTGAAGTTTTACGGCGGATGCAACGGCAATTTGCAAGGCATTTGCAGCTTGATTCGCGGCATGAAGATTGAAGATGTGGTTGCGCGCCTTAAAGGCATACGTTGCGGAGCCAAGCCAACATCGTGCCCCGACCAGCTTGCCACCGCCCTCACACAAATCCTTGAAAACGAGAAATAAGAGATGACTACTAATAAAGCTATTTTCGCAGCTGGCTGTTTCTGGGGCGTGCAGCATCAGATGCAGCGCATCCGTGCCTTTTCCAGAAAAATGGGTACGCCAGTG
>JBJECY010000075.1:0-1869 GCA_051871515.1 Muribaculaceae bacterium
TCCTTGCGGAGCGACTTGATTTCCCAACCGGGATTATAGAGATGAATACGGTCGAGGAACGCACCTTTGATAAATCCTGTTGGGATTGACTCAAAAAGGTGCGAGTTTTTGAGCATATATGGCACGGTATGCTTGGTGTTACCCACAAAAGCCATCGATGCCGAAGCCTCGTGAGTGGCTTTACCGCGGTTGAAAGTCTTGTTTGCAAGATAGTTCTGCATTGTGTCGATAAGCACGGCATCGGTCGTCTTGCCTTTCTGCTGCTCGTATTCGTCCCATGCCACCACGTCCCAGTAGCCCACAAGTCCGAGAATTTCGGTGTGTCCGCTGATTTTGGAGAACAAGCGGGCGGAGGTTACGTCGCCGCCGCTGACGAGTACACCATACGGCGACAATTCCGAGAATACGTGCGACTTACCTGTCCCTTTCGGACCGAGTTCCATAAAGTTGAAATTGTTTTCAACCATAGGAAGCAGACGTGAAAGCGTTATAAACTTCTCACGGCGATTTAGCACTTCGGGATTAAGTCCTACGGTGTGAATTAGCAGGTCTATCCATTCTTCGGTGGTGAAATTCTTGCGTTGGTCGATGTAGTCTTGCAGCGAGATGTTGGAAACCTGTATAGGCTTCAGGTTTTCTATCTCCCAGCGCACTTTGATGTCTTCGCCTGTAAGATAGTTTATATTAACAATCGACCACACTCCGTTGCCGGAAAGCAATTTGGGATTTTTGCGAACAAATTCACTTCCGATAGGAATACGGAACAGCCCGAGGTTGGCAAAAGTAGCCTCGTATTGGTCAGCCTTATCGTTGAGTTGAGCGGAGATTTTGTCGATTATGCGGAAGCGACCGGCTTCTTTGATTTTGCCCTTCACTTCCTCGGCTTCGGCACGATGCACATAGTTGTTCTGGATTACGGTTTTCACCTTTTCGATGCCTTGTGCTATGAGTTCTTCATCGTCGCAGGCACAGTACTGTCCGAGCAGGTATTCGAGCACAAATGTAGGCACCGGCAGGTTGCCTTTCACTAAGAAAGCGAGGTCTTTTCTCACCACCTTGCCCTGGAAAGCGTTCAATATTTTTTCTTGTAGTTCCATATCAGAAATCTTGCTCTATAAGTGTATTGTTAGTAACCGGTTTTTTCACGAGTGGGTTAAGCATGTCTTCAGTATCGTAGATGCGGAGTTGCAGAATGCCCGACGACACTGACTGATTGAGCGTGAGGCTCAATTCTTTCACTCGGTTTTGCAGCACTTCGGCATCGGTGCTGTCGAGGGTGATTACGGTGTCGTTGGTGACTTTTGCATCGTTGCAATAGATGTTGCATACTATTTCACGTGGCTTGATGTCGGCTGACACTGCCTCGTCTTGCAATATCTGTATTCTCAGGCGGCTCGACACAATCGAGAGCGACTGTGTGAGCAGTGTGATGTTCACTTTGCGTTTCTCTTCTTGCTTGTTGTAGGTGCTATGCACTACCGGAATGATGACCTCTTGCAGTGCGGCACCGCCATGCACGAAGTTGTAGTCGGCACCTTGCACCTTGAAGCGATTGGTGCCTACCGGTACAGCCACGAACAGGTCGTTGTCGATGCCCGACACGTTGCGCATCGGGAATTTTGCCACGTTCGTTACATCGCTACCTGATGCAGTGAGGTAGTAGCGTGTTTTCTGTTCGGCGACGGCTTCGGTGATTGCCGTTTTGTCGTTCTCGGCAAAGGTCATATCATTGTAGATGAAGCCGTGGTCGGCAGTGATGAAGATGTTTTTTGTAGTCACGTTGTCGTGAATACGTTTCACGCAATCGGCAATCTCTTTCACGCTGTCGCGGCAGGCTTTGATGATGCTGCGGTAGCCGTTGTGCCCGGC
>JBJECY010000076.1:0-8632 GCA_051871515.1 Muribaculaceae bacterium
CGTTGAGTTCTTCAAATTTATTCGCTAATTTTGCACTTGCAGGTAGAATCTGCGCGGGCGTGGCACCGTGTTACGAAAACATTTATTGAAATTCCTTTTTTGTGCTGGCATTTGCTGAAAAGAAAAGGCTTTGGAAACTTCACAGTCTCCAAAGCCACCAAATTCCAAAAAAAATGATTCTGATTTGTTGTTATTGTCAGCAATACACTGCTATCTTTTTCTTTTACAATTCTTTCTCGGCTTTTGCCGAACAACTACTTCACTTAAACCTTAATTGAGATAGCATTATGAAAAATACACTGTCATTTTAGAGTACAAAAGATGTTTGAACTTATTCATTTAAATTCGGCTTCACTCGGGCAATCGCGCTGCGCTTCATGTAAAAATTCGTTTGCGCCTTTTTTGGCGTTGCCTTATGTTTGCACAATATCTTTATCACAGCCCCCAAGCTTATGCTGGGAACTTGTTGATTTATCAGTTTTGTTCTTTTGCCCAGTTGCGCAACAGGTCGTTTGCCTTGTAGAGCACGCCGGCCTCGCCGCGGAATGTTCCTGAGCCCATTGGTTCACCGGCTGGGGTGTACCATTCGTAGAATCCCTTGTTGTCAACCACACGTTGCAACATGGGCTGCAACTCGTTGTAGGCCTCGGCAATCATGCCGTATTTCACCAATGCGTGAATCATGCGAGCACCAAACCAAGTCCAGTCGCCGCCGTTTTGATATCCATAAGGGTACATACCCACGTTTTGGAACGAACCGGCAGGATATGTGGGATACATGGTGAGACCAATGGTTTGAGCATGAGCCTTAGCCATGTTTTCCAACATGCGTTGGTTGGCTTCAGCTACTTCCTCAGGGGTGAGGATATCGGCAAGAATTGCCACTGCTGTACCGCCGTGATAATAAACCTGATTCTCGTCGAAGTTGGCGGGGAATGGTGAATCTTTCAAATAAACGTGAGGGATGAACTTTTGGCGATTGCTATCCCACAAATGGGTGCGGATGTTAGCCTTCAGCTCGTCGCGCTTTGCGGTCCATTCTTTCACCTTTTGCTCGTCGGCGGTGAGGCTCACAAAGTTGTTGATGGCAAGCACCAGCATTGCGTTATCATAGATGTCGATGCACATGTGGCTGTTTTGGTCAATCTCCACGCCCCATGGGTGCTCAGGTTGTACGTCGCCCCAGTCGGCAGTAGTAGCGCCAATTATCAAGCCATATTGCTCGTTATATTTTTCATTGAAGAGGTATTGCAAAGCCCATTCAAGGCGGTCAATCACCTTTTTACCTGCCACCTCGGTGTTCAAATAGTCGCGGTTGCCGCTTTTTGTAACGTA
Organism: Muribaculaceae bacterium; assembly: GCA_051871515.1. Classification (GTDB taxonomy): domain Bacteria; phylum Bacteroidota; class Bacteroidia; order Bacteroidales; family Muribaculaceae; genus SFTJ01. The sequence continues at coordinate 1,336 of JBJECY010000076.1, forward strand.
GCTATACACAGCTTGCACCAACGATGCTTCTTGGTCGGTCTCCACAGTGTTTTTGTGGGCTGCATATTGTGGCATGGTTTTGCTGTAACGATATTTGTAGCCAATCTCGCTTACTTGGGCTTTCTCAATTGGAATAAAACCATCTACAATATCACCGGTTTCGCCTTGGAAGTGCCAGAACACGTTCAGATTGTGACGAATAGCAGAGTCAGGGAGAACATCCATCGACAATTCAATGAAAGTGTTGTAGTCACGAATCCACACCTCGCCGTATCCGTCGCCGGCATTAAAGCCTTGACTCACCACGTTGCGAGCCATTGAGTTAACACTGTCAATCAATGCATTGTTCTTGATTGCGTCGGCATAATCAACTGCACCAGGAGTGCTATTGCAACTCCACATTGCTAACATGGCTATACCCGATGTTATGTAGCTTATTAGTTTCATATATAATATATTATATTAATGTGTACGTCGTTATATCTTGATTCGGTTTTGTTCGTATTACCCGATTTGGTTTATTATTGTTTATGTTGTTTTGCAACTGCCCGAGGCTTATCGCCTTTACACGTTACAAAATTAGCACATTAAAGAGTACTGCAAAATACATTTTATAATTAATCGGTTGCACTTTCTTACGATTTACAACCTCACATTCAGCACTATAATAAAATATTACATCACAATAATAAGATAATTAAAGTTATCGCCGATTGATAATAAGTAATTTTGCAAATGCTAACAAACGACTCCATAAAAATGATACATTATTTAAAAATAATAGCATTGGCAGCAGTTCTTGGCGCAAGTGTCATGAACGCGACAGCCGGCAGCAAAGGCCAACTTGCCGAAACCATTCTTGCCGACCAAAACCTACTCAAAGTGAAGCAATTGGCTGAGGAAGTGATATCACAAGGCTTAAATGCCGGCAGTGGATATTCTCAGATTTGGGCACGCGACATGAACACATTCATTGAAACAGCCCTTGAACAAGGTAACACCAGCCACCTGCGCGAAGCCATTCTGCTGTTCTTCAAATTGCAGCAACCCAACGGCGAAATGATTGACGGCTATGTGCTTAAGCCCGATTTCACATGGTATGACAACCATCCTTATTACAGTGATGCGGCACCTGAGCATGTGGCGTTTAAAAACACCGTTGAAACCGACCAGGAATCGTCGCTCATGCAGATTGTGGGCAAATATGTGCAGCACACGGGCGACACCGAGTTGTTGCAGCACAACGTGGCAGGACACACCGTGCTTGAGCGCATTGACATGATGATTGACTATCTCATGCGCGAACGTTACAGTGAGCAATACGGTCTGTTCTGGGGTGCTATGACCGCCGACTGGGGCGACGTGCAACCCGGCGAGGGCTTTCAATGCGACATCAACGAGCAAACAACGCCCGCCATCGACGTCTATGACAATGCGATGATGATTATTGCATTGCGCAGCCTTGAGCAAGTGGTGAGCGACAAAACCATCACCACCCGATGGGCAAAACTGCGCAAACAGCTGCACCGCAACGTGCGTAAACACCTATGGGACAGCAAGAACCAGAAATTCATTCCGCACATCTACCTCAACGGTTCGCCAATCCCCGAGGGATTTGACGAGAACCAAGTGCACTATCATGGCGGCACAGCCGTTGCCATTGAGGCCGGACTGCTCTCAAAGAAAGAAATTGCCATCGTCAACAGCCAGATGCTGCGCAACGTGCAACTCAGCGGCATGCCCAGCATAGGACTAACCATCTATCCACCCTACCCCGAAGGCGTGTTTGGCGGCGGCATGAGCCAAGCTTACAACTATCAGAACGGCGGTGACTGGACTTGGTTTGGCGCGCGCATGATACAGCAACTCGCTGCCCACTCAATGGTGCAGGAAGCCTACGACGAAGTGCAACCAATGATTGAGCGAGTGATTGCCAACAAAGGTTTCTATGAATGGTATGGCAAAGGCAACGTGCCCAGCGGTTCGGGACACTTCAAAGGCTCGGCAGGAACACTTCACAAAGCCATTGTGATGCTACGCAAATGGGCACAAGACAACGCGCCCAAGCAATAATGCCACTCACAGTAAGGCTATTGCCCACGTTTGCAGAGATACACTATAAACGAACGCCGGTTTCGCGTTTGCGATAAGCCGAGGGCGATATGCCCATAATCTTGGTGAAGATGCGGGTGAAATAGGCAGGCTCGCCAAAACCCACCATCTCAGCTATTTCCATAAACTTCAGGTTGGTGCGCTCAATATATTGGCATGCGCATCTAATCTTCAGTTGCAAATAATAATTGATGGGCGAATAGCCGGTTTCTTTCTGAAACAAAGCCGAGAAATGCGAAGGCGAGTATTTGAAATACTGAGCAAACTCATTGAGGGTGAGATTGTTCGACACGTTTTCCTGCATATAATGAATCACTTGCGCCGAGAAGGTTTGTTCGTCGTGCTGCACCACCTTGAAGCAGCGATACTGCTCAAGATACACAAACGACGAGATGAGATGCGAAACGCACATCGAGGTGTGAATCATATAGTCGAGCATATAAGCCATTGAGAAACAGCTATATACCTCCTCAAAGAGGTCAAGGCGGTCTTGGATGCGCGACGTTGGTCCGGCAAGAATTGAATGAGGCACAATGGGATAATGCACAAACTGCCCGGCTTGAGTACCCTTAAAGTGCAGCCAATAGATGGTCCACGGGTCGTCATCATCAGCCCAAAAGCGATAAGGCGTGTTATTGGGCAGAATGATATACTGGTTCTCGTTGAGCGTGTGCACCTGCCCGCCATTGATTGAGTAATGCCCTTTGCCGGCAACGCAATAAATGAGCATGTGGTAATCAACACCACTATCCTTTTGCACATAATGATATTTCACCTTTGGGAAATATCCCATTTTGCGCAAAAAAAGAGTCTCAACAAGCGGATGCTCGCTGTATTTTTTTAATATGTCTTCAGGCAACGACAACAATCGTTCGCCTTTGAATCCTTCTTTTATCCGTGTCATGGCAGTGATTTTGTGTAAAATTAATCATAATCGTAATATTGTGCAATTAAATTAGAAAAAAATGCGATAAATCTTTGAATTTTGCTTGATAACTTTGCCTAAAACTTAAACAAGCCAAATACAATAAGACCTTATTTAGGTGACAAATTCATAAATATTATTTATACTATGCGACAAAGCAATTACGATAAATATCCAGCCACCCATATCGAAGGGGAAATAGCGCAAGGCTGGGACAATATATCACAAGATATTGCCAAGAAGCTTAATGGCCACGGTGTATGCGTCCTTGAATGTTATCAGGGGGTTAACATCGACGAGATTGAGATGAATCTGCACCACTTCCGCGTGGAGCTTATCATCAAAGCCGACGACCTGATGAAGAGCGAAAAAGAGATACGTCAGCTCACCGACCCTTGGGTGACCGACGACCGCATTTTTGGCCGCCGAGCACCTTTCACCTACGAGTGCTTTTTTGACAATAACAAGGTGGCTGCCGCACGTCAAAGCATTGCCGAGAGCAAAGGCCGCGTGTTGGTCTATGGCCACGGCGCTTACTATGTGGCAGGCAAAGCCGACGTGGTGGCTTATGCCGACATGGCACGGTGGGAGCTGCAACTGCGCTCGCGCCGCCACGAGGTGAACGGACTGGGCGTGAACAACAGTCAGGAAGAGGCAAGCCGTCACTACAAACGCGGCTATTTTGTTGACTGGATTGTGTGCGACCATCTCAAAAAGCAGATTCTGCCAATTGCCGACTTTTGGCTCGATACCCACACTCCTATGCAGCCCAAGATGATTAGCGGCGACACTATGCGAGAGGGACTGGTGAAAACAGCCCACAACCCATTCCGCGTGGTGCCATTCTTCGACCCCGCACCTTGGGGCGGACAATGGATGAAGCAAGTGTGCGACCTCGACCCCGCTGTGCCCAACTACGGTTGGTGCTTCGACTGCGTGCCTGAGGAAAACAGCCTCTTGCTTAACGTGAGCGGCACTCTCTTTGAAATGCCGTCAACCAATGTGGTTTACCATCAAACCCGTGCGCTGCTTGGCGCAGAGGTTGAGTCGCGTTTCGGCGAGGATTTCCCCATTCGCTTTGACTTTCTCGACACCATGCAAGGTGGCAACCTGAGTTTGCAGGTACACCCCACCACACAATACATTCGCGACACTTTTGGCATCTATTACACCCAAGACGAGAGCTACTATCTGCTTGATGCCGAGCCCGATGCACATGTGTATCTCGGACTTAAAATCGGCGTAAACAGCAAGGAGATGATTGATGCACTAAACACGGCGCAAGACAACGGCACCGAGTTCGACGTTGAGAAATATGTGAACAAATGGCCAGCCAAAAAGCACGACCATTTCCTCATCCCCAACGGCACCATTCACTGCTCAGGTGCAGGAGCTATGGTGCTTGAAATAAGTGCCACTCCAAGCATTTTCACCTTTAAACTATACGACTGGGGCCGACTGGGTCTTGACGGACGTCCACGCCCCATCAACATAGCTCACGGCAGCCATGTGATTCAATGGGAGCGTCAAACCGACCTCATTAAGAAAAACTTCATCAACGCCGTGAAACCCATTGCCTCAGGCGAAGGATGGTATGAAGAAAGCACCGGGTTACACCCCAACGAATTTATTGAAACGCGCCGCCACTTCTTTAGCGTGCCTGTGTTGCACAAGGGCGGCAACGGCGTTAACGTGCTCAACCTGGTTGAGGGCGACGAAGCCGTGGTTGAAAGCCCAACAGGAGCATTTGAGCCGCTGGTGGTGCACTATGCCGAGACGTTCATCATCCCAGCCGCTGCCGGCGACTACACCATACGCCCCTACGGACGCAGCGAGGGCAAGCAGTGTGGCACCATCAAGGCTTATGTGAGATTTAAGGAATAAACGCCTCAGTTTCCCACATCCTTCTGCAATGCAACCAATATGTGACTATAAACATCATTAAACCATAACAAAATAAACTAATGCTACTATGGCAAACAAATCAACCGTAATACCCCCCATCTTGTTAGGATTCTTTGTGATGGGTTTTGTTGATGTGGTGGGCATCAGTGCCAACTACGCCAAAGTGGACTTCAACCTATCAGACACCATGGCAAACCTGCTTCCCATGGCAGTGTTTCTTTGGTTCTTTGTGATATCAATACCCACAGGATTGCTCATGGCACGCTGGGGCAAGCGCAAAGTAGTGGCAACATCAATGCTGGTCACTGCCATTGCCATGGTATTGCCCTTTGTTGCTTACACCTTCCCGCTGATGATGGCATCGTTTGCGCTGCTTGGCATCAGCAACACCATGCTGCAAGTGTCGCTCAACCCATTGGCGGCAGGCATTGTGGCTAAAGAGAAACAGGCAAGCATACTCACCATGGGGCAATTCATCAAAGCCATCTCATCGTTCCTGGGCCCCATCCTTGCCACATGGGCAGCTGCGGCAACAGGACACTGGATGATGATTTTCGGGCTTTATGCAGCCATCACCGTCATCAATCTGGCTTGGTTATGGCTCTCAACCTCACCCGATGCCGCAGATGTGACACCGGCCACCTTTAAGAGCACACTATCCTTATTTACCGATTCATATATATTTCGTCTGTTCTTAGGCATTTTGGCTATTGTGGGCATCGACGTGGGGCTGAACACCATGATTCCGCGCCTACTCATTGAGAAAACAGGCATGCCGCTTGCCAACGCAGCCTTTGGCACAAGCCTCTATTTCTTTGCTCGCACTGCGGGTGCCTTTGTGGGTGCCATTGCACTGAGCGTGTTCAAGCCGAAGAGCATCTTGCGCATCACCATGATTGTGGCTGTGGTGGCCATCACCGCACTCACCTTCTGCAACCAAGAGTGGCTGCTGTGGACACTCATTGCTGTGGTTGGAGCCATGTATGCCAACGTGTTCTCAATCATCTTTGCCTATGCGCTACAACATCGCCCACAAAGCGAGAGCAGCATCTCGGCACTCATGACCATGGGCGTGGCTGGCGGAGCGCTCTTCCCACCCATCATGGCAATAGTGGCCGATGCCACCCATTCGCAGAGCCTAAGCATGCTTGTGCTTGCCGCAGCAACGCTCTATCTGCTCTTTGGCATCAGCACCGGCAAAGCCAAGCAAAAAGCCTGAGCAACACAATCAGCATGCTTGTGAAATGCAACCTTACTTCTTTTGGTAACTTTTTTAATGGTTTGTAATAGAAAAAGTTAATAAAAACTCACTTCCGTTTTTTATACTTTTTTAAAGCCTCAATACTCTATATACCATCCGCATAATGTTTTCTAAATAATGCATATCCGGATAGACTGTTAGTCTCACAAAAACCGGAAAGGTGTGACGATGGCCCGGCAAATACATCATCTTCCTCCTTACGGCAGGCAAACATCTATCCATGCCGGCAACTGCATCTGTGACAGACTCGGTTGCCGGTATTTGCATATCATGTCACATACGCCGCAGCGCCACGCCTCGTGGCGCTCAGCATGATTTTTTCTCATCCAATAATCCACTTGCTACCCGGCAGATAGCTCACAAGCTTTGCGGTGAGTGCCGATGCCACATAAGAGAGAACGGCAATCACAGGAATGGCAATCCACACCGGCAACAGCGGGTTGGTCTGGTCGCCGGCTACTATGCTCGATGCTATGGGTGCCAAAAAGAACAGATGCACCAAATACATGCCAAACGACAATCGCGAAAGCCCGGCAATGAGCCGCGGTGGCCGTTTCACACTGATGCACGAGAACATGAGGAAAGCACCAAAGGTGGCACACAGCACATTGGGCGTGCAAAACTCCCACGACCATTCAAGGCGAGTAGTGGGCACTATCTCTCCGGGCACTCCTTGCCACCAAAACGCCCATGCCGTGAATACCGACCCTGCCACAAAGCATAGCGCACCCACCACCATCTTGCGCTTCACGCTCCATGCCAGATGATGACGCAGATAGTGTGCCAATACCAAATAGCCCAGATAGCCCGAGCAATACCACAACATGCTATAATGATTCCAAAAACACTCTCCCCAAATGTCGGGGCTAACCCATTGGTGAATCCATGGCACAAAGGTTGATGCCACAAACAGCAGCACAAACGTAAGTTCCTCACGTGCCGAAGCCCGCTCGAGCCACGGCGACACAATGGGCATTATCAAATATATGCTTATGAGCGGATACATAAACCACAGATGGCCGCCCATCGACGGGAAATTGAGCGGAAGCATCGCCAAATCATGAAGCGTTTGGTCAACGCTCATACCGCCCCAC
>JBJECY010000077.1:0-37891 GCA_051871515.1 Muribaculaceae bacterium
TCTTCCTATTAGGTGTTGGAATAAATGCTGAAAATTCAATATATTTGCATCAAATCTATTGATTTAAAATGGATAATAACAACAATATTCGCAGTAGCAACATTCGCCGTAGCATTAGCTGCATTGCTTACTGCTTGTAAGATGATTAGTTAATTAAAACAAATGATTATGGAACAAGGCAAATTTTACAAACAGGCAGAAGAAGTAGCATCGGCAAATGGATTTGCAAGTGCTACATACGCAGGTATAGAAAATGATTGCGAATATTACCTATTAAATCGCGCTTACAAGAAAGGTCACTATTTTGGAAGACCATCGTTTATAAAATTCAGCAAACAAGGCATCTACGAAGACGTTGACAATATTGCAGAAGAAGGAAGAGCTTTAAGTAGAATTAGACGACTCCACAAATCATCTTAAGAATATCTGTATTAATGAACAATTTATCAATCTTAATAGATTCTAAATACTGAACAGAGTATTCTGCATATTCATATATATTGATAAATTCGCCTATTTGAGGGTCGAAATACCTAAAATTTCCATTCGGCAATCTTTCGGCAGTTAGCACGTGACCGTATTCTATTCTATTACTATCAGAAATATTTTCCCAGTTTAATCCTATATGATAGCGACCAACGGCAGAGCATTGTTTCTCTAATGCACTCACCATCTGCTCAAAAGTGCCTTTCCTGTATTCCATCGGTTTAGGCGCTTTGTTTGTTTTCGGGTTAATCCATGCAGCTTCAAAATTGTCGCATAACTTAACAAATACATTGTTATCTTCGCTGTATGGCAATGCTGTAACATCAATGCCTCGCAATCGGGCTTCATGCACCACCACGCACGCTTGACAATTATCCGCAGTTGGCGAGTTTTTCTTATAATTCGGGTTAGTGTTTTTGTTATCTGCTTCTTCCCAAGTCATATCGTTGCGTCGTTTAGCTCCTACCGATTCAGCCGCTTTCTGGGCATTATTCAGTATATCACCACTTAATTGTAATGCCCCTCGGTCTTTATATTCTTTATATGCCTCTTTTGTAGCGGCTCTGCCTAATTTCGCATTACCCACACCTTGTTTCTGCGTTGATTTGCCCAACTGAACACGATACTTGCCATTGCTGACCCCGCCGTTATCAGCAAGGAAATATGCAATGAGCTGGCATTAGCGATGCGTTTCTTCGTTGTCCTTAACCCATTTGGTAAAGTTCTTAGGCATCTCGGTCACTTCGCCATCGCTGTAATCAGCCGTTGCACAATTCTTCCTATTAGGTGTTGGAATAAATGCTGATAATTCAATATATTTGCATCAAATATATCGATTGAAAATGGATAATAACTACAATAATTGCAGTAGTAACATTCGCCGTAGCATTAGCTGCATTGCTTACTGCGTGCAAAGTGATTGGTTAATTAAAATAAATGATTATGGAACAAGGTAAATTTTACAAACAAGCAAAAGAAATAGCCGATAAATATAATTTCGACAGGGTTATCTATGCAGGTATAGAAAATGATTGCGAATATTATATGTTAAATCGCGCTTACAAGAAAGGTCACTATTTTGGAAGACCTTGTGTGATTAAGTACACTCAAATTGGAAATATGATGGATGTTGAAGATATATCGGAAGAAGGCAGAGCAATTTATCGGCTTAACAAACTTCACAAATCGACTTAAATATTTCAGTATTTAGAAGCAATTTATCAACTAATATTTTAGATATTCCCTACTCCACCTTTATCTAAATTGAATCAGGAACAACTGCTGTGTTGCTTTGCACCGCAGCTTCCGTTTTTTCAGGCACAACTTCTGCAGGCTCTTGCTTCGGCAATTCTTCGGTTTTATTCAAATCGCTATCTTGTTTCTTAGGTGCCGTAATAAAGTTTTTCGACGTTTGTTTTAGATATTTGGCATAACGGCTACAGAAACCCGAGCTATAGGCATTATATATATTATTGGCAAAAAGTATGTCAGTAATGGCATTTTCTCGCACATATTCAACCATGTTCTTGGTGAAATATCGCGCATCAATCACATGCAACTCTTCAAACGAATAGAACAGATAACCCGGCAAAGCATTTCCAAAACTATCCTTTAGGATTATGAGCCTACGTCCGTTATGGGTCGAAGTAGTTACTTTTGTGAGTTTCATATCGCTTCCCATAAACGTGGAATAAGCGCCACCATTGCCATCCTTAAATTGATAAAAGAACGGCCCACTATACGATTTGCTCACACCTGTTATATTAAACGATGAGTCAAGAATGTAGTTGATATAGGTGGTTTCATAATTCACGTCTTTTGGCACATAATAAACAAAGTCCTCAGGGGCATTCTTCAAAGAAATATCTTTTGAATAGCCATACATACTACCCACAAAATGATGTATCACATGCTTGGTGTAGCTACTAAGGTCTTTAAACGGCACCTTAGCCACCCTTGCAAACTCTTTGGCAGCATAAAAAGCGCCAAGCGGTGCCCAATGATGGTCGGTGCGCAAGTAAATATCCTCGCCGGAATGTGCACCAAGCGACGTGTAAACATCCACGGCAAGCACACCGGGATTAAGATGGGCATGTATGTTATTGATGGTTGGGCTTTGTTTCATGGTTGTTTTGCTTGCTTTCTCAGGGCAATAAAACTCAATTGCCGTGGGTATTACCATGCAATACACATTCACATCGTCTCCAAAAGTTTCTTTATATTTATTTGCAGCATTGGCATAGCAGACGCCACCTTTTTCATTTCCGCCGTATGCCATCAACGCCCTCACCTTGTCACCGCTACCCACAATCAGTATGCCGGCATTGGTAATCTTTGCCTTGCCGTCGTCGGGAATATTGCCGGTGTCAAACGCATCAACAAAGCCATCGCCATGCATAGCATCATCAGGCTCTGCGGCAACCTCTTCTGAAGCCGGCACAGCATCGTCCGATGCGTGAAAGGTGATTTGCTCCTCGCCCATTTTCAATCGCAACAAATCTTTCAGCTGCATGCTCATAGCAAGGAAATCATCGCGAAACGGTTCGCTGTCGCTATACCACGATGAAATTTGCTTGGTGAACTCACCTGAAGCCAATTGCTCAATTGTATAGCTTGGGAATGTGGCCAATTCACGCTTTTCAAGCGGAGAATAGGTGCTGCGCGGGAAGGTGTTAAACACCACGGCAAATGCCACAAACACAAGCGACACAATAAATATATATATGGCTGAGCCAATCTTGCGGGCGCGGCTCACTGGCTTATCGTTGGTTTCTGCTTTACTCATTGTTTCTTAAGATAAGTTTCAATCGTACTTCTCATGCTTGCATGCACAATGTTGTTGGCAAACAGCACATCGGTGATGCCATTGGCTCGCGCATATTTTACAATTTTCTGCTGAAAATATCTGAAATCTGCCACATGAATCTCCTGGAACGACGCAAACAGATATCCCGGCAAAGCATTTCCATAACTGTCCTTCACAATCAGAAGTTTGCGTTTGTTGCCCACCGATGTGGTGATTTTTGTGAATTTTGTGTCGCCGCCCATAAAGGTGCAATAGGCCGAGCTGCTGCCATCGTCAAAGTGCTTAAAGAAGCTACCATTCACTGTCGGCCGCACGCCAACAACCTTTCGTTTGCTGTTGAGCTTATATTCATTAAACTTCACATCGTAATCAATGTCTCGAGGCATATAATACACAAACTCCTCAGGAGCCTTATTCAACGCCTTGTTGCCAGTGAAACGATACATGGAGCCCACAAAATCTTTCACCACACAGCGGTCGTATCCGTCAAGCGGCACAAACGGCACCTGTGCAATGCGGGCAAATTCCTCGGCTGCAAAATATGCGGCAATAGGCGCCCAATGATGGTCGGTGCGAAAATACAGGCTATCAGCCATGTGCTCATGCAGCACTGGCAACACATTCACGCCCACCACATCGCCTGCCAAACCAGAATAGAGATTATTCAAAATCTTGCTCTGGTCATTAACCTTATACTTCAGCGAATCGGGCATGAAAAACGCAGCCGACGACGGTATCACCATGCAATACACATTCACCGAATCACCCAACGCGCGTTTATAGCCCGCAACCATCTTGCCATAGTTTATCACATTATTCTCGCTGCCTTTATATAGCTCCATAGCCCTGACGCACATGCCCGTGTCAACCACCAGAATATCGTTGCGGCGGCTAACGCTCTTGCCGGTGCGAGCCTTTGAGCGCGAAGCACGTCGGCGGCTGGCGGCATCAGCGTCAACGCCGCTCACCAGCAGGCACACAATCATCAGTGCCACAGCCAAAACTCTGCTATTTAACTTTGTCACATTCATAAGCGCTCAGAATCTTGTGTAAATAAAAGCATTGTTGGTGGCGCCAACAAGCAAAGCAACACTCAGCGACAAAATCACAACTGAAATCACCACCCTTGCAAGCACCGATGTCACCTGATAAGCCGCATCGTTGCCAAACGTGATGCGCTGCATTGCCAACGACGCCCATTTGCGCAATGGCATACAAAAAACAATTGCCACAATCCACAGCCAGAAGTTCTTGGTCAATGCATTAACAGCCGTGAAATCAACAAGCTCTGACGCTCCGCCAAAGAATGCGTTGAAGAACACGCCCAGCGAATTGAAATCTTCAAAATAGAAAATTCCCCATCCGGCAACCACAATAAATAAACTGTAGATGTGCATCAGCACTGAGGGAATGCCGTCTTTCACCTTTAGCAACGTGTATTTTTCAAGCATCACAATTATGCCAAAATACAATCCCCAGATGATGAAATTCCAGCTTGCGCCATGCCACATACCGGTGAGAAACCACACCACCAAGATGTTAAACGCCTGATGACTTCTGTTGCCGCCCATAGGGATATATACATAATCGCGGAAAAAACTACCCAACGACATGTGCCATCTACGCCAAAAATCGGTGATTGAGTTGCAGCAATAAGGGTGATTGAAATTCTCCTTGAAATGAAATCCCAAGCAACGCCCAATGCCAATTGCCATATCGCTATAACCCGAGAAGTCAAAGTAGATTTGCAACGTGAAAGCCACGATTCCGACCCACGAGCCAAGCGTTGACAGGCCATTGAGATTGTTGGCAAGGAAATAATCGCTCAGTTCTGAAAGCTGATTGGCAATAATCACCTTCTTACCCAACCCTATCAAGAACCTATATATGCCATCGGCAACATCAACAGCGGTTGCCTTGCGGTTACTTATTTCGTGTGCCACCGTGCCATATCTCACTATTGGGCCGGCTATCAACTGCGGGAACATTGAGATATAAAGCAACAGATTGAAGAAGTTGCGTTGCACAGGCGACTCACGGCGATAAACGTCAACAAGATAAGAGATTGATTGAAAAACATAGAAACTGATGCCAATGGGCAAAGCAATCTTGGGCACAGCCACGTTTACGCCAAAGTCACACAACGTCTGGGCAATGAACCCGGCATACTTAAACGTGCCCAAAATGGCAAGATTGCAGGCAACGCCAAACGCTAAAGCCAACTTGCGCAGTCTTTTGGCAACATCAACCAGCAACCCCGATATATAATTCACCAACACACATCCCAGCATCAAAAACACATAAACAGGCTCACCCCATGCATAAAACAGAAGTGAGAACACAATCAACGTCATGTTCTTGATGCCATTGCCGCAATCACACTGCTTATCGAGCCATTTTGAAAGCAAATAACACAACAAGAATGTCGGCAAAAATGCGAAGATAAAAAATAAGTCAGAAAATACCATATTTCACTTACTATGTTTCACCCTTTTCTTACTCTATACCAAAGCCGCCCATCATGCGCCATCTCATAGTAAAATCAATCAACAACAACACCGTTATTTCTCCCTATTATTTTGCTTTTATCAACCACCATTATCTCTGGTGGCATAACAGTAAATGGGAGCTTTCTCTGGGGGCAGCAAAAGCGGCTGTAAAGTTAATCATTTATTTTGACACACAATCAAATTAGCCTCACAAATATGCCCTGCATCGATAAAAACCACGCAAAACAAGTTTCTTAATGCTGAGCACACAACACCTCTCCCCTTTGACACATTAAAAATATAATATATGAAAAGCGCCGGCCCAAGTGAGGACCGGCGCTTTGAAAGCTTATAGTAAATTAAGGTGTATTAATTCACACCCGCTTTACTGTTCTTACTTGATTGCATCAGGATCTTGACCCCATTGTTGCAATGCCAAACGACGATAGTTGTTGTAACGCCATTGAGCATTTTCCTTAGCAGCAGCAAAGAGTTCTTCAGCCTCGGCAGGATATTGCTTCATAACCGATGCATAGCGAACTTCACCCTTCAAGAATGGAACGAAGTCATCCCAGTTAGGAGCCTTGCTATCAAGAGTGAATGGGTTCTTGCCTTCCTTCTCAAGTTGTGGGTTGTAGCGCCACAGGTGCCAGTAACCACAAGCAACTGCCTTAGCCTCTTCAGCTTGCGACTTGCCCATACCTACCTTCAAACCATGGTTGATACATGGAGCGTAAGCGATGATGATTGATGGTCCGTCATAAGCTTCTGCTTCGCGTATAGCCTTGAGTGTTTGAGCATTGTCGGCACCCATTGCTATTTGAGCGCAGTAAACATAGCCGTAAGTCGAAGCAATCAAACTTTCTTGCGGATTCTCTTACCAGAAGCAGCGAACTTAGCAATTGCACCAAGAGGTGTAGCCTTAGATGCCTGACCACCGGTGTTAGAATAAACCTCGGTGTCGAGTACCAAGATGTTGATGTTCTTGCCCGATGCAAGCACGTGGTCAAGACCACCAAAGCCGATATCGTAAGAAGCACCGTCACCACCAATAATCCATTGTGAACGCTTAGCAAGGAATCCGCTAAGTTCTTTCACTTGCTTGCAAGCTTCGTTTTCGCAGCAGCCGTCAAGCATAGGAATAATCTTGTCAGCAAGTTCACGGCTCTTAGGACCATCTTCCTTGTTCTCAAGCCATTCGCCATAGAGAGCCTTCAGCTCGTCAGAAGTGCAATCGGCTTCCTTAGCAGCAGCAACAGCCAATGTGAGGCGCTCACGCATCTTCTCATTAGCAATGCTCATACCAAGACCAAATTCGCAGAAGTCTTCAAAGAGTGAGTTAGCCCAAGCTGGACCTTGACCCTTAGCATTGGTAGTATAAGGTGATGAAGGAGCTGATGCTGAGTAGATTGAGCTACAACCAGTTGCGTTAGCCACCATCTGACGGTCGCCAAACAATTGAGTGAGCAGCTTAACATACGGAGTTTCACCGCAACCTGAGCAAGCGCCCGAGAATTCAAACAATGGAGTAGCAAATTGTGAGTTCTTAACGTTAGCTTGAACGTCAACAAGGTCTTGCTTTGAAGTAACGTGGTCAATGCAGTAGTCCCACTTAGCTTGTGAACCAAGTTCGGCTTGCAGAGGCTTCATAACCAAAGCCTTCACGCCCTTCTTGCCCGGACAAACGTCAACGCAGTTGCCGCAACCAAGACAGTCGAGGTCGTCAACAACTTGCACAAAGCGCATGCCAGTGAATGTCTTGCCAATAGCAGGCAGAGTCTCGTTCTCAGCAAATGGCGATGCAGCAAGTTCTTCGGCGTTAAGCACGAATGGACGGATAGCAGCGTGAGGACAAACATAAGCACACTTGTTACATTGAATACAGTTCTCAGCATCCCATTCTGGAACGAATGCCGATACGCCGCGTTTCTCATATTTAGCAGTGCCTTGTGGCATGATACCGTCTTCACGACCCTTGAACACTGAAACAGGCAGCAAGTCGCCGTCTTGGCCATTAACCGGACGAACAATGTTGTTTACATATTCAGGTGCATCGCTTGCTACAGCAGCCTCAACAGTGAGGTTCGACCATTCTGGGTCAACTGCCAACGACTTGTATTCGCCACCGCGGTCAACGGCTGCAAAGTTCTTATTAACAACGTCTTCACCCTTCTTGCCATAAGACTTAACGATGAACTTCTTCATCTGCTCAATAGCCAATTCTTCAGGAATTACACCGGTAATGCGGAAGAATGCCGATTGAAGGATGGTGTTAGTGCGGTTGCCAAGACCAATCTCTTGAGCAATCTTGGTGGCGTTGATATAATAAACTGTGATATTGTTGTCGGCAAAGTATTTCTTAACCTTGTTAGGCAAGTTCTTCACCAATTCTTCACCTTCCCAGATGGTGTTGAGCAAGAAGCTACCGCCCTTTTGCAAGCCGCGAGTAACATCGTACATGTTCAGATAAGCCTGAACGTGGCAAGCAACAAAGTTAGGAGTGTTCACCAAATAGGTTGAGCGAATTGGAGTGTCACCAAAGCGCAGGTGTGAGCAAGTGAAACCGCCCGACTTCTTTGAGTCGTAAGCAAAATATGCTTGGCAATATTTGTTGGTGTTGTCACCAATAATCTTCACAGAGTTCTTGTTAGCACCCACAGTACCATCAGCACCAAGGCCGTAGAACTTAGCTTGGAACATACCGTCGCCGCCAAGAGCAATTTCTTCCTTCAATGGCAGAGAAGTGAATGTAACATCGTCGTTGATACCAACAGTGAAACCATCCTTTGGTTTTGGCAAAGCAAGGTTTTCATACACTGAGATGATTTGAGCTGGAGTGGTGTCCTTTGACGAAAGACCATAGCGACCGCCAACAATCACAGGAGCATTTTCTGCGCCATAGAATGCGTTCTTCACGTCGAGATACAAAGGCTCGCCTATTGCACCAGGTTCCTTAGTGCGGTCAAGCACAGCGATGCGCTTAGCAGTAGCAGGAATCTTCGACAAGAAATGCTTGATTGAGAATGGACGATACAAGTGAACCGAAATCAAGCCCACCTTTTCGCCTTGAGCAACGAGATGGTCAACAGTTTCACGAATAGCCTCGGTAACCGAACCCATTGCAATAATCACGCGCTCAGCATCTTCAGCTCCGTAGTAGTCAAACAAGTCATATTTGCGACCGGTGATTTCTGAAATCTTAGCCATATATTGCTCAACGATTTCAGGAACTGCGTCATAGAAGCGGTTGCATGATTCGCGGTGTTGGAAGAACACGTCGCCGTTTTCAGCAGTACCGCGAGTGGTTGGGTGCTCAGGAGTGAGAGCGTTCTTGCGGAATTCTGCCAAAGCTTCCTTGTCAACAAGTGGAGCCAAATCTTCAACTTCAATAGCTTCAATCTTTTGAATCTCGTGAGAAGTGCGGAAGCCGTCAAAGAAGTTGATGAACGGAATACGAGACTTGATAGTTGCAAGGTGAGCCACACCGGCAAGGTCCATAACCTCTTGCACCGAGCCTTCGCAAAGCATTGCAAAACCAGTCTGGCGGCACGACATCACGTCCTGATGGTCGCCAAAGATACTCAATGCATGAGATGCCAATGTACGAGCCGACACATGGAATACACATGGCAGCAATTCACCAGCAATCTTATACATGTTAGGAATCATAAGAAGCAAACCTTGAGAAGCTGTGTAGGTTGTAGTCAAAGCTCCAGCCTGCAACGAACCGTGTACTGCACCGGCAGCACCACCTTCTGATTGCATTTCTTGAACTAAAACTTTCTCACCGAACATGTTCTTGCGTCCGGCTGCTGCCCATTCATCCACATGTTCAGCCATTGTAGACGATGGCGTGATAGGATAGATTGCAGCCACTTCAGTGAACATATAGCTCACATGAGCAGCAGCCTCATTTCCATCACAGGTTAAGAATCTTTTTTCTTTAGCCATAATAGTTATTTATAAATTCGAGTTATTCCTAATTGAATTCTTTAGTTAGTTTTTTACACATTATCACATAAACGCGATGCGGCACAAGCCCTCAAGCCATCCGCACCAACACACTTTCATTGCCACATAGTGCTCGCGCTTTTTCATACTGCTTCGCACCGTGAACGCGATTCACATTCAGGCAACTCTATGCATTACTCGCATTTACGCTGCAAAGGTAACGATTTCTTTAAAAATATCAAACAATTATTTTGCGGCTTTTCAAGATATTTCAAATAATTAGAGCCTGCCGCTAACAATTTGCCAAACCACACCCCCAAGCCTCACTACCACACGCCCTGCAGCTGACATATTTTTTATGATTTTATTATTGCTCTTTTTTATTTTTTCCAAGATTAATCAATTATCTTTGCACTGTCATTGAAACAATGATTCACATAGTATTTAGTAAATAACAAAAAATTCGAAGTAATGAAAAAGCTATTATTATCACTTGTGGCTTTCATAGCCTTGGCGCTCACTTCGTGCGGCTCAAGCAGCAACAACACTACCCCTAACGAAGCTAATGTTGACAGCCTTGCCAACGCCTTAGAGCAAGCCATCAACGCTGCCGCCGACTCGGCAAGCATCATCAACGCCATCAACCAAGCCGATTCAACCATCAAGGCTCTTGAAATAACCGGCGACACGGCTGCACTCAAAGCCTATAAATGGAAACTCAAAGAGTTTATCGACAACAATAAGGAAAAATTTGAGGGCGTTAGCGTGCCTGAAGCCATCAGCGAGATTGCTAACATCGACAACCTTGCCCGTCAAATAACCGAAGCTGCCAAAACCGACGCCCAAACAGCCACTTCCGATGCTCAAGACGCTGCAAAAACAGCCGTTGAAACCAACCAAAAAGTGGTAGAAACCAAAGAGAAAATTGAGGAAGCTCAAAAGAAGGCCGAGGAAACCAAGCAAACCATTGAAGACGTGAAGTCAGCCGCCCAAAGCGCTAAAGACGCACTTTCGCGCCTCAAAAAGCAAGAATAATTTCACATCAAATAGCTGAAACCAATGGGGGCTAACATTCTGAGTGCCCCATGCGTTTCAGTAACATCAACCTCATGCCCCAACGCTGATAAAGCCTAATGGGGCATTGTGTTATAATCATCCCCCTAAAAAATCAATTTTACAGCTAAAGTCCATGCCTACCCAGCAAATCATCAACGACATACTAAGGAAACTATCAATTGACTCGCTCAACGAGATGCAGCAAGCTATGCTCAAACACTATGCCAAGCCAGGCGACATCACGTTGCTCTCGCCCACAGGTTCAGGCAAAACCATAGCATTCCTGGCGCCACTCATACTCAGCCTCAAACAGCCATGCGGTGAGGTGCAAGCGTTGGTGATAGCACCTTCGCGCGAACTGGTGCTGCAAATTTTCAACATAGCACGCAGCATTGCCACTAACCACAAAGTGACTTGCCTGTATGGGGGGCATAACGCCAACGACGAACGCCTCTCGCTGGCAACCACACCGTCAATCATCATCAGCACACCCGGACGACTTGTTGACCACATAAGCCGCGAGAACATTAGCATAAGCCACACATCAACCATTGTGCTCGATGAATTTGACAAATCTCTGGAACTGGGATTTCACGACGAAATGCGCAGAATTATGCGCAAATTGCCAAGAAACTGCCGCAAAATTCTCACATCAGCAACGCCAATCGACTCCTACCCCGACTTCGTGCAGCTCTACCAACACTCAACGCTCAATTTCCTTTTCAACAACCAAGAGATGCAATTGCGCATGAAAGTGTGGCGTGCCGAGTCGAGCGACAAAGACAAATTGCAAGCATTGAAAATGCTTTTGCTCTCGCTTGACAACAAAAAAACCATTGTTTTTGCCAACTATCGCGAGTCGGTTGAACGCATATATCAATTCCTGACAGCAAACAACATATCGGCAGGAATATATCATGGCGCACTTGAGCAGATTGACCGAGAAAAAGCCGTGGCAATGTTTCAAAACGGCAGTACTCCCATTCTCATCTCCACCGACTTGGGCTCGCGCGGACTTGACATTGACAATGTGGGATATATAATCCATTATCATTTGCCCTCAACAGCACAGGCCTACACCCATCGCAACGGACGCACAGCTCGCGTTGACAAAGACGGAGAGATATTTGTCATCACCTCACCCCAAGAGTCAGTGCCCGAGTTTATCACTTTCAACGACACCTACGCAATTCCAGCAACAGCCGCCCGACAATCAATTCTCCCTGCTAACAAAACACTCTATTTCATGGCAGGCAAAAAAGAGAAAATCTCAAAAGGCGATATTGTGGGCTTCATTGTCAACAACAGCCAACTCAGCGCCAACGAGATTGGTCAAATTGACGTGAAAGACCATTATGCACTCGTTGCAATCCCATCAGGCAAAGCCGCACAAGTGCTCTCTGACATAAGCACCCACAAAATCAAAAACAAAAAAGTGAGAATAAACTTTGCCAAAGTGGTATGAAGCGCCACCGCATTTGCCTCCAAATCGGCATAGCAGAAAAAACAATACGCATAGTCAAGCAAATTATGAGTAAACATTCTCACTCGCTTGATTATGCGTATTGATTATGAGTGAGCGCAATGAGTGTGTGCAAAAAAAAAGCTTCACATCTCACGCTTCTCTCCTACTTGTTACTTGGCAAGCAGATTGGCAATGTGTGATTCAAGTTCTTCTTCGCTAATAAGTCCCACGGTGCGGTCAACTTCTTCACCATTACATATAAACACTAATGTGGGAATAGCCTCAACGCCGAATTTATCGGCCAAGTCAGGCTCTTGGTCAATATCAATTCGCTGAAAATTAATCTTGCCTGCATATTTCTGCTCCATCTTCTCAACCGTTGGCGTCAACTTGCGGCATGGCATGCACCAATTAGCATAAAAATCAATCACTTGCAATGTCGCTTCAGAGCTTTGTTCAACTGTTTCGGTTGGTTGTGCACAGGATTGTTCCTGTGCACTTTCTTTTGTTTGCTGTTTGCATGCTGCAATTGCGATAACCATGCACAACGCAATCATTATGTAAGACAATCTGGCCATACTGTAATAAAAATTATATTGTTATAAATGTTATTTTCTACGATATTTTTCAATCACTTCATAGATTTGGCTTCTCACAATGGGTTTGGTGATAAATTCATTGCAACCTTTGGCAAGTGCCATATTCCGGTCAAAATCGAGCACATTGGCGGTCACAGCAATAATCGGCGTAGTGGTGTCGAATTTACGAATCTCTTCCATAGCCTCAAAACCATTCATCACCGGCATCTTAATGTCCATCAACACCATGTCATAATCCTTTGCCTTGACACACTCCACAGCTTTTCTGCCATTGATAGCATTTTCAGTCACCGCCACATTACGCAAAATCACCTCTACGAGCTTATAGTTACTTGGATTATCCTCTGCAACAAGCACATAGGGCAATCCACATGTATCGCGACGTTGACGTTTGGGTTTCTGCAGCTCCATGTTCTCAGCACTGCTGTGAACAGAAGTGTTGATGTCGTCGCGATGGGAACTATTAATATCAGCTGAATTGTTGGTTTCGCAATCAATGCGACCTTGACCATTGACATCACCGTTAACATTGTCGGCCGAATCGTCAATGTTACTGGCTCCGCGGCTCATGAGCGCAGCCAAGAGTGCCACTGCCAAAAGCACCACAATAATTATCACTATCAAAAAAGAATTGGCCATAGAAAATAATGCAAAATGGTAAATACAATAAAAACGATGATTAATACACAAACTCCGAGACACCTTGGCGCACCACTTCAGGCTCATCACCGGTGAAATCAACCACCGTTGAAGGTGTGGCATCGCTACGCCCTGCATCAATCACATAATCCACAAAGCGCTCGTAGTTTTGAGCAATCAGCTCGGGTTCACACAGATAGTCCTCGTCATCGCCTTCAACCGAGGTGCAGAACACCGGATTGCCAAGCTCCGATATTATTGCCTGCAATATTTTGTTATCTGTGATTCTCACGCCCACCACTTTACGGCCTTTAAAAGCTTTAGGTAGCTTTGTAGTAGCTTCAATCAGGAAAGTGAATGCTCCGGGCAGATTGCGGCGTATCACCTTAAACTTTTCGTTATCGATTTTGGCATATTTCGATGCCATAGATATGTCAGAACAAACAATTGACAGGTTTTCTTTAGCCGACTTCATCATCTTCACTCGGCAAATACGTTCAATTGCCTGATTGTTGAGAGCATCGCAAGCCAACGCATAAAGCGAATCGGTGGGAACAATAACAATCCCGCCGCCATTCATTGCCGCTATCACATCACGCACATAGCGGTCGTTGACATTCTCTTCTAACATTCTAAGCAGTTTCATTTTTCAGCTAATATTAAATTAGATTATTGTATTATTAAGGTTTCTATTTCGCTTGCCTTAGCATACTTCTTAAGCAGGCCAGCAGTGAAGTCAACAGCTTCTTCCATGGGCATCTCCTCTCCAAATCCGTTGATGTTGATTTGCACATGGGTGGTGAGTTCAGTGATTTTGGTACGCTCCTCATCGCTTGTTGGCGTAGCCACACCGCCAAGCTCATCACGCCACACAGGCATACCACTGATGTTGAGCAGCCCTCTGCCAATGCCTTCATATTGTTCATTTTCGCAGCCTATGCCCAACCGTAGCGTTGTGCCCACAAGCTTATCAGCATCAAGACCGCTAATTGGATAACCGCTAACAATCGACACCAAATTGATGAGGTCAACCACAGCCGTAAGCCTGTAAAGCCCCAATCCTCTGATGATGCGCCGGCACAATGCCTCGCTTGCCACGCGATAACGGTTAGGGTCTTTGCCAAAACGCTTATATAGCTGACGTGTGGCAGCCACTGCCGGACGCTTGTTCACGGCAAGCAGCTCATATTGCCCGGCAATATTGCCTGCAGCGGTGCTCAACTCGTCCCAAAGCTCGTTACACGTTGGCTCATTGATGACACGAGCCCTTATCAGGCCAATACGCATCCGCTCACATGCACAGGCAATCCGCTCATCTATCTCTATTCTTGGCAGTTTATCCATTATAATATTTTGCAGAGGTTTTGCTTTACCGCTCTCCACTCTTGCAAACTTACAAAATTTTTCTTGGGTAAAAGCACATCAAGCATAAAAAATTGCGCTATTCTCACAACAATTCATTAACTTTACTGCTGAATTGCAACAACACATAAATTAATAATCACAAAACACTACTATGACAATAGGTATAATTGTGGCTATGAGCAAGGAACTTAATCTGCTTTTGCCTTTGCTTGAAGGCCGCACATCACGCAGCATCGACCACTTCGACTTTCACACCGGCATTGTGGGAAGCAACCACGTTGTTGCTATGCAATGCGGCATTGGCAAAGTGAATGCCGCTCTTGGCGCTCTCACAATGATAAAGAACTACAATGTTGACCTCATCATCAGCTCGGGCGTGGCAGGCGGAGCTGACACAAGCGTCAATGTAATGGATATTGTGGTTGCCGACAAGGTGGCTTACCACGATGTTTACTGCGGTCCCGAAAGCACCATTGGTGCCGTTCAAGGGCTTCCGCTGTACTACAACACCCGGCAACAATTGCTCAGTTTGGTTGAAAAAGATGCTCACATACACTTTGGGCTGATTTGCTCAGGCGACCAGTTCATTGATACCTCATCGCAGCTCAATGCCATAAAAGCCAATTTTGCCAATGCGCTTGCCGTTGACATGGAGTCGGCTGCCATCGCCCAAACCTGCCATCTCTATTCAAAAGATTTCCTGAGCCTTAGGGTTATAAGCGATTCGCCGGGTGCCAATCACAACAACGCCCGCCAATACAACGATTTCTGGGCCGAGGCTCCACAGCACACTTTCAACATACTTCATAAGCTGATTTTAAACATTCACTAAAAAAAATCAAAACACAATATGAAAAAAATTGCCAGCTTCACCATTAATCATTTGAAACTGCTGCGCGGCATTTACATTTCGCGCAAAGACTATCTAAACGGCGGCGACGTGGTCACCACCTTTGACATTCGCATGAAAGAGCCTAACAAAGAGCCGGCAATTGGCCAAGCTGCCATTCACACAATGGAGCACCTTGCGGCTACCTTTTTGCGGAACCACCCCGTTTGGGGCGACAAAATCATTTATTGGGGTCCCATGGGATGCTGCACCGGCAATTACTTGCTCATTAAAGGCGATTTAGAGCCAGCTGACATTGTTCAGCTTATGATTGAAACATTCACTTTCATAAGCGAATTTGATGGCGACATCCCCGGCGCTAACGCTCATGACTGCGGCAACTATATGCTCAACAACCTACCCATGGCAAAGTGGGAAGCCCGCAAATACCTCATTGAGGTGCTCAACAACATCTCAGAAGAGAACATGAACTACCCCGAGGACTAAAACAAATTCCATCTCAACATAAGAGCCATAACCGTTTTTTGTCAGAGTCACAATGAAAGTTAACCACACAAAAATAAAACGTGCACTTCCGCTGCTGATAATTATGGCTGTGAGCATTTTGCTATATCTGTGGTTTTCCTATTGCCACAATTTCAACATAGGATTCTTTGACGACAGCGGCAGCTATTTTATGGCAGGCGAAGTGTTTATGCGTGGCGAGATTGACTTCTTTCGCACCCCAGTGTATCCGCTAATATGCCATTTTGCAGCCTACCTCTCGGCCAATAATGCTCTTTTGCTTATTGTATTGTTGCAAGAATGCATGTTCTTGGTGTCGATAGTGGCCTTTTATTTGTGCCTCAGCACATTCAGCATTGGCAAAAAAACATCGCTTTTTGCTACAGCTATCTATGCATGGTGTCCCATATTTTTTGGATACAACAACCTCATTTTCACCGAATCATTGGCCATTTCATTCTCCACATTGTTTCTTTGCGCCGTTGCAATGCTTTTAACCGGCAAGCGCCCCCTTGCTGCAAGCATAAGCTCCATCTTGCTGATGTTTGTGATGGTGATGCTGAGGCCATTTTTTATTTGTTTCACTCCTGTGCTTGCCATTGCGTTAATCTCGGCTCTAATCAAGTATCGCAGCAACAAGAGGCTGATTGTTGCTACTTGCTCAACAGGCATCATTGCCGCAGCTGCCGTTGTGGCTTATTGCTGCGCTTATCAGAAAGCTTACAACCAATTTGGCTTCAGCAGCGTGTATGAACTCAACCGCAATATGGCTATGGCATCAATGGGATTTTGCCCTGACAACCACTATATCTGCTACTACAAATACGTTTCTCAACCCGACATCAACGGCAACCGTTATACAGCAAAAATTGCATGGAGGTGGAATCCCACAGAGCAATATCGCGAGCGTTGCAATCAGATTTACGAGCAAAACAAAACTCAATACATAAAAAACAAAATCTTTGAGTTTGTTTATTCATTACGCATGGAGTATGTAAGTTCAATAACAAAGAGTACATGGGGTTACTACATTTCAAGGCATCTTAATGTGTCATTGGCTCAAATATGCCTGTTTATACTACTTTTCACTGCAATTGAGTTGTTGCACTTCAGGTGGCGCAACAGCATCAGTATCATGTCGTTATGCTTAGTATCATTATGCATAGCCACCATCTTCACAAGCATATGGGGAGCTGACTGTCAATATTTGCG
Source organism: Muribaculaceae bacterium (assembly GCA_051871515.1). Lineage (GTDB taxonomy): Bacteria > Bacteroidota > Bacteroidia > Bacteroidales > Muribaculaceae > SFTJ01. Next base: position 17,423 of record JBJECY010000077.1, read on the forward strand.
GCTTATGATGCCCATGACACCATGTTTGTTTGTGATGGTTGCCATTTTGTTAAACCGATTTACATGCACAATAGTAAAACCACAAATTAAATGATGAAAATGCCACTAATACGCTCCGTGAGCAACGACAATCGATGCGTGATACTAATAATATTTGCTTCTATGCTGATTTCCGCCTTGTGGTTTAGCATAGCTGGAATTACTATGCTTCTTTTCAAAAACGACACAGGCACATATATTGAAGCTGCAAGGGTTATTTTCTCGGGCAGAATCGACGAATTACGCACCCCAGTTTACCCCATCTTATGCCAGATTTTCACATTAGGAAAATATATCAACGGCTTTTATCTGCTCATTGCTCTGCAACTTGGCGTTTTCTATGTATCGATATATTATTTCTATAAATCACTTTCTTTGTTCACCAACCGGATTTCAATCAAATGCATTTCAACATGTCTTTACGCATGGAACATCCCCGTGATTGAATATGCCACCATCATTCTCACAGAATCACTCACAATTTCACTAATTGTGATACTCATTTACATGCTCATTGCCATAATACAGGCCAAGGCATCGCGCGCAATATGCATCGCCGCTCCAATATTGCTGCTTCTTTTAATACTCCTACGTCCTTTCTGCCTTTGCCTTATCCCTGTATTAGCAATTGCCTATTTTTATGCTTTTTGTAAAAAGCGTTTGCAACATGTAATGCCATCGCTGATATCTTGTATAGTGGCAACATTGCTGTTGCTTGCATATTGCACAGCTTATAAAATGCAATACGGCAAATTTGCATTGAGCAACGTCACATCAATCAACCGAGCACTCATCATGCTAAAAAAACATGAGCTAAAAAATCCGTATCCAAGCAAATGCAAGATGATTGAAATGTATAGAGCCGATAGCATATGCCATGTTTTCTTCTGGGAATATCAACAAGCTCGCGATTGCCACAATGAGGCCGATAGCATTTACCACCATAACCTGTTGAAGTATGCCACATCTCGCATCTCAGCCTATGACCTTAGCCTCGACAACTACTTTCCTTCATGCGTCAACCCCATTTGTTCCAATTATATCCAACCCTTTCAAAGCCTTCCGTTGTCGCACATCTATCTTTTCATAGGCTTTATCACACTCATTCAATTGCTGATGCTGCGCTGGAAACGCAACTCACTCTCAGTGATTGCCACATTGCTACTTGCTATATGCTACCTCAGCATTTTCACTACATTATGGGCAAGTGCCGACACTCAATTAAACCGGCTTATGCTTCCTATGTTTCCAACTTTGTGCATGCTTATAGCAATTACCGCACATCAAGTGCAGTTGCGCCGTAAGTTTTGAACCCATGAGACATGGCACAAGCGCAACAGCCCTCATCATTTTTTCACTTAATGCATTTGCTTATGTGAAATAATTCCGTAACTTTGTATATCAACCAAAAAACATACTTACACCCAAAACCACTATGTCTCATAGTTCAAGCAAAACACAAACAGCGGTCATAATTGGAGCCGGTCCGGCAGGACTCACCGCAGCTATTGAGTTGCTGAGGCACACCAACATACGCCCTATTGTGATTGAGCAAGAGCAAGTGGTGGGAGGCATTGCACGCACCGTGAACGCCAACGGCAACCGTATGGACATTGGCGGTCACCGATTTTTCTCAAAATCAGAGCAAATCATGAATTGGTGGACTCAGGTGCTACCGCTGCAAGACGCACCTGCGCTCGATGAGATTCTCATTGGCAAGGAGCACACCTACACAAGCACCTCGCCACAGGCCGACCCACAAACCACCGATAAGGTAATGCTGGTGAGAAACCGCATCTCGCATATTTTCTATCGCTATCAAATGTTTAAATATCCGGTTGAGCTGTCAATTGACACGTTGCGCAAAATGGGATTCACTGCCACAATGAGAGTTGCTGCCGGATATGCTTGGGCAAAGCTGTTTCCTCGAAAAGAAACATCGTTGCAAGACTTCTATATTAACCGTTTTGGCGAACCGCTCTATAAGATGTTTTTTGAGAACTACACCCGCAAAGTGTGGGGCAAAAGTCCAAAAGACCTTGATGCCGATTGGGGCAATCAGCGCATCAACACATTGTCACTCACGTCAATATTGAAGTCGCTTCTTAAAAAGACCGTCAAAAACGACAACGACATAGCCCAACGAGGCGTTGAGAAATCGCTGATTGAGCGCTTTCTCTATCCCAAATACGGTCCTGGGCAACTCTGGCAAATAGTTGCTCAAGAGATTATTAATCTTGGAGGAGAAATAATTATGCAAGCCAAAGTGGACCGCATCACCATTGACCCAAACAGCCAAGTGCAATCAGTGAGCTACACTTGTCTTGACACCGGTGCCACCCACACATTGCCATGCAACTATGCACTATCCTCAATGCCCATCAAGCACCTCATCAGGGCCATCGATGGCATCAACGTGCCAAGCAACGTGCAAGAGGTTGCCATGAATCTGCCCTATCGCGACTTCATCACCATTGGAGTGTTGGTTGACAAACTAAACCTCAGCAATAACAGCGACATTGCCACTTATGCCAACCGCATCCCCGACACATGGATTTACATACAACAACCTGGAGTGAAAATCGGTCGATTGCAAATCTTCAACAACTGGTCGCCATATATGGTTGCCGACTACAAGAACAGCATTTGGCTGGGATTGGAATATTTTTGCAGCAAAGGCGATGACCTGTGGGTAAAAACCGACGAGCAACTCGCCACGTTGGCAGCTAACGAGCTCAAACAAATAGGCATCATCAGCCCCGACACAGCCATCTCCTACTATCACGTTGAACGTGTGCCAAAAGCTTATCCAGCCTACTTCGGGAGCTACCATCAGCTGCCCACAGTCACTACTTGGCTCGACTCTATTAAAAACCTCTACTGCATTGGGCGCAACGGACAACACCGCTATAACAACATGGACCACTCAATGATGACTGCTATTGAGGCCGTAAAAAACATTAAGAACAACGCCACTTCAAACAGCAACATATGGGCAGTGAACACCGATGACTCCTACCACGAATCAACCACAAGTTCAGCCCACTCCACAACCCAATGACAAAACGAGAAACTTTTTCAAAAAAATTGCATTTTTTAATGTACAATTTTATTGATTCACCAAAGGTTTTGCGAATTAATTGGTTATCTTTGCAATAAATTTGAATAAAGCAACAAAACCGGTCGTAACAACTTAACATATTCTTTCTGTATGAAAAGCAATGCAATGAATTCAATACGCGACAACGGCAACATGCCATTAATGGATTTGCCCGTTGATTTCATCGTGTATGACGACATCACAAGTGATTTGCTGAAATTCTATGCAAGCTTCCCATGCAAATTGCAGACTTGCATATTTGCTTACATCGTCAACGGCAACGTCACCGCCACCGTCAACCTGTGGAACTATCGCCTTAAAGCCAACGACTTTGTGGTGATTGTGCCCGGCACGTTCATTCAGATACAAGAACTGAGCGACGACCTCAAAATAAGCTTTGTGGGATTCTCATCATCGTTCCTCAAAAACGTAAACTTCTGGAAAGTGATGTCGCCCATCATGCTCCCCATATTCACTAAACCCATATTTCACCTCTCCAACGAGTTTGGCAGCCTGTTCTCTGACGCCATGTCGCTGCTCACGCGAGCAAGCCAAATCAAAGGCAATGTGATTACGCGCCAAGTGGCACAGTCCATGATGGAAATTCTCATTGAAATGCTCATTCAAGGCATGAACAACGACCTTGCTTCAAGCGACAAGAGCATGAACACTCGCGAGCAACAGATTCTTTCAGAATTTCTGCAACTCGCCTTTGAGAACTATCGCGAGGAACACAAAATCTCGTTCTACGCGCATGAGGTGAACCTCACGCTCTCACACTTTTGCAGTGTAATCAACAAAGCCACCGGCATGACGCCTCAGGAAATCATCATGAACATGATAATCATGGATGCAAAAACCCAGCTCAAGGCATCGCATACGCCTATTGCCAGCATTGCCGCCTCGCTTGGGTTTCCCACAGCCACCACTTTTACGCGATATTTCCGCACCTACACCAACATGACGCCGCAAGAATATCGCAACAGCAAATAAAACTTACCCTCAACCCACATCAACACTTTTTGATAAACTATGAACATCAGTCCTGACCAACTAAGATATTTGCAACTGCTTGCGCGCGACTTCCCAAACATTGCAACTGCAAGCACCGAGATTATCAACCTGCAAGCCATACTCAATCTGCCAAAAGGCACTGAGCACTTTCTTGCCGACCTGCATGGTGAGTATGAAGCATTTCAGCATGTGCTGCGCAATGCTTCTGGCGCCATCAAGCGCAAAGTGAAAGAAATCTATAACGAAACTCTAAGCTCAAAAGACCAGAAAGAGCTTTGCACACTCATCTACTACCCTGAGCTGAAACTTGAATTGGTGAAACAAAACACCGACGACATGAAGGACTGGTATTTTGTCTCAATCAACAGGCTTGTGAAGGTGTGCCGCAACGTTAGCTCAAAATACTCACGCAGCAAGGTGTTAAAGGCCCTTCCCAAAGATTTCTCTTACATCATTCAGGAGTTGCTTCATGAATCGACTCTCGACCCCAACAAGCAGGCCTACGTTGACGTGATTGTGCGCACCATCATTGACATTGACCGCGCCGACGATTTCATTGTGGCTATTTGCAACCTCATTCAGCAACTCACCATCGACAAGCTTCACATTCTTGGCGACGTGTTTGACCGCGGACCAAGCCCTGACCGCATTATGGACATCCTATGCAACTATCACAACTTCGATATTCAGTGGGGCAACCATGATATTCTGTGGATGGGCGCAGCCTCGGGCAACGATTGCTGTATAGCCAATGTGATACGTATAACCCTGCGATATGCCAACCAATCTGTGCTGCAAGACGGTTACGGAATAAACATACTGCCGCTTGCCACCTTTGCAATGGCAACCTACGGCGACGACCGTTGTTCGCAGTTCATTCCCAAAGAGCTTGGCGAGAAAGTTGGCGAGAAAGACTCTCGCCTGATTGGATTGATGCACAAAGCCATCACCATCATTCAGCTAAAACTTGAAGGCAACATGATAATGCGCCATCCAGAGTATGGTATGGACAACCGTCTGTTGCTCAACCACATCAATTACGACAAAGGCACTGTGACACTCGACGGCAAAGAATATCCGCTGCGCGACACATTCCTGCCCACCATCGACCCTAAAAACCCTTATCAGCTTACCGACGAGGAACAAGCCATTGTTGACTCGCTGCACAAATCATTTGTGCGCAGCGAAAAACTAAAGAGGCACATGAAATGCCTCTTCAGACACGGTTGCGTCTTCACCATCATCAATTCCAACCTACTCTTCCACGCCTCTATTCCTCTCAACGCCGACGGCACACTAAAGGATGTGGAAATTCGTGGCGAGAAATATCGTGGCAAAGCACTCTTCTACAAAGTGGGCAGCATGATTCGCGAAGCCTATTTTGGCAGCAACAGCGACGACCAAGAAAGCTATAAATATTCGCTCGACTATGATTGGTATCTATGGTGCGGACCCGATTCCCCGGTGTTCGACAAAGATAAAATGGCAACCTTTGAAGACTACTTCATTGAGGACAAACAAGCGAGCAAAGAAACTAAAGGCAACTACTATGCCCTGCGCGACAATGAGAAGGTGTGTGACTATATCCTCGATGAGTTTGGCGTCACCGGGCAGCATAGGCACATCATCAACGGCCATGTGCCCGTGAGAACGTTGCAAGGCGAACAGCCCATCAAGGCAAACGGCAAGATGATGGTGATTGACGGCGGTTTCTCAAAAGCCTATCAACCCAAAACAGGCATTGCCGGATATACTCTCGTGTACCACTCACGCGGTTTCCAGCTCGTGATGCACGAGCCATTCACTTCAATTGAGAAAGCTGTGGCTGAAGGGCAAGACATCAAATCTACCACACAAGTAGTGGAAATGAGTGCCTACCGCATGCACGTTAAAGACACCGACATAGGCAAGGAAATCATTCGCCAGATTGCCGACCTGCAACTGCTGTTGTCAAGCTACCGTTCGGGTCTCATCAGCGAAAAAGAATATAAACGCGTCACAAACAAGGAATAATAAACAATGAGTGCCGGTTTCCTTCTGAGGAGAAACCGGCACTCATTGCAAATATGCAAATCGGCATTGCCAGGAACGCAGCTTATTCTATGTGCCTACGGGCAATGTCATCAGGCAACTGCCATCGTGATAAGTGATTTCAATCACGTTCATTCGGCAAAGTTTCAGAGCCGAAGCCTCAGCCACCGTATGCGACACATGCGCCAACTTCATGTATCCTTGCAATGTTATGCCCCCATGTGTTGACAAATATTCAAGCAGGGTTTGCTCGTTTTGAGTGTAGCTTAAAGGCACATCGGCAACCGAGTTTTCACTCTTCAGCACTTTTGCGTGCAACGCGCTTGCCTCAATGTTCTCGTCCTTCACCCGGAAATACACGCGCCAACATCCGTTATCGTCAGGTGCTTTCACAGGCTTCTCTTCAGCCTCATCAATCGTGGCTTTCACCACCAACTTACCTTCCACTCTGTAAACCGAGCATGCCACATTCTGCGGAGGACGGCAATACATCTGAGCCGCCTGCTCAACCATATATATTTCCTCGTCGCTGCTCACGCCGGCAATCTTGCCATTATCCTTAACTCCAATGAGCAGTCTGCCACCGCTATTGTTGGCAAACGCCGAGATGCTACGGGCAATCTTGCGAGCATCAGAGATTTGATATTTAAAATCCTGATGTTCATGTTCGCCCTCAGCAATGAGGTTTTGAATGTGGTTTCTGCTTTTATATTCCATATCGCAACGTCTAAAAAAGGAGATGTGGATTAAGCCTTGCCTGTTGCCATGCTCCTAAGCCTATCCACACCTCTTATTACAACTTATTCTTTTATTTTTTTGCCGTGGGCTTTGCCTGCTCCTTGGCGTTGATGAGAGCCTGCATTATGGTTGGCTCAAGTTTCTTTGCATAAGCCAAAAAGCCCAAGTCGGTGGCATGAACGCCATCAACTGTGCCCTCCTGGCCGCCGTAAAGATTCTCACAATCAACATAATAGAGATTATTTGGATTCTCAGCTCTCAATCTCTCATAATTACGTTTGAAGGCTTCATTCTTCTTAGGCAAATAATTTCCAAAATACGAGTCAAACTTAGCATAGGGGTAAATTGGACCTTCAACCATAATGATTGGCACTTCGGGGCGCATTGTGCGCAGAATGTTAATGAAGTCGTAGGTGAGTGTGTCACACATCATCTCGGTGCAGTTGGGGATTGGGTCAATCACAAAAGCCACAGCATCTTTGATGCCTGCCATAGCCCTTGCCATGCAAAAGTCCATCTTGCCCTCTCCGCTGATGCCAATGTTCACACATTCAATACCAAGGTCGCGCTGAATGATGTTGGTGCCACACATGCCGGTGCGGGTAGAACATCCACCCTGCAAAATGCTTGTGCCATAAAACACCACCTGCTTGTGGCTAATTGGATTGTCAATAACAGGCTTTTGTATTGTTGACGCCTTTTCAACACCCACTTCAAGCCAATTAATGCCATCATATAAAGGCAAATAAATCATATATTCACGCATATCGCCCACAAGATTCTCAACAAACACTTTCTTTTGAATTGAATCCTGCTTATAAGGCCGGCAAGTGTTCACATACTCCCATTCGCCGCCGTCGCTGAGCCTATATAAGTCAACACCTTTAAGGCCAGTGTCAGCCATATGCACCATGTGGGTGTTCCACAACAAGTTGTAGCGCACAGCCACAGTCTTGCTGTCGGTGGCAAAACGCACCGCCATGCCCGAGCTGCATTGTGAGCGTTCCCATAATGTGGGTCTCACACTGTCACGCAAGCTGGCAGGAATACGAGTGTAAGGGGTCAACGAGTCGTCAAAACCCCTATTAATGATTCTAAGGTCTAAAGCATTTACATACTTCATCTCTTTTTCAGCGGCAGTCACATGCATCGATGCTAAAACTGCCATTGCTAACAACAAATATTTAAACAATTTACTCATAATGTGTGTTGGTTTTAAAAATCGTTTGCTAAATTAGTCATAAATTGGCACATTTCCTCACTTTATTTGCGTTGATTTGCTCTTTTTTGTAATTTTGCACACCAATTAATCAAAATAACACTATCAACAAATATTCTAAACAACATACACCCCACAACCAACACAGATGGTATCAGTTGACAACATAGCCGTTGAATTTTCAGGCACAACACTTTTCTCCGACATTTCGTTTGTAATCAACCCCACCGACCGCATTGCCCTAATGGGCAAAAACGGAGCGGGCAAAAGCACCTTGCTGAAGATTCTGGCAGGCGTGCGCCAACCCACAAGGGGCAAAGTGTCATTCCCACAAGACACCGTGATTGCCTACCTTCCTCAACACTTGCTCACACAGGACAGCCGCACGGTGTTTGAAGAAGCATCTCAGGCTTTCTCTCACCTCTTTGAGATGGAAGCAAGAATCAACGAGCTAAACAATCAACTTGCCACGCGCACCGATTATGAGAGCGAAGAGTACATGAGCATCATTGAAGAAGTGGCTATGCTTGGCGAGAAGTTCTATACCATTGACATGACTCACTTCGATGAGGATGTAGAGAAAACCCTGCTTGGACTGGGATTCACCCGCGACGACTTTTCACGACCCACATCACAATTCTCGGGCGGATGGAGAATGAGAATTGAATTGGCAAAAATGCTGCTCAAAAAGCCCGACGTGCTACTACTTGACGAGCCAACCAATCACCTCGACATTGAATCAATACAATGGCTCGAGGATTTCCTCATTGAGAGCAACAAAGCCGTGGTGGTGATTTCACACGACCGTGCTTTTGTTGACCACGTCACCAATCGCACCATTGAGGTGACAATGGGCAAAATCTATGATTACAAAGCCTCTTACTCTCATTATCTTGAACTTAGAGCCGAACGTCGTGCACAACAGCAAAAGCAATACGACGAGCAACAAAAAATGATAGCCGAAACGCGCGCTTTCATTGAACGCTTCAAAGGCACATACAGCAAGACGCTGCAAGTGCAAAGCCGAGTGAAAATGCTTGAGAAACTGCAAATAATTGAAGTTGACGAAGAGGACAACTCGGCATTACGACTTAAATTTCCGCCGGCGCCACGCTCGGGCAACTATCCCGTGATTGCCGACTCGGTGGGAAAAGCCTATGGCGACCACCTCGTTTTCAGCAACGCCACATTCACTCTTGAACGCGGTCAGAAAGTGGCGTTTGTGGGCAAAAACGGCGAGGGAAAATCAACCTTAGTGCGCTGCATAATGGGCGAGATTGAGCACCAAGGCACACTCACGCTTGGGCATAACGTGATGATTGGATATTTTGCGCAAAACCAAGCATCGCTGCTTGATGAGAACCTCACCGTTTTCCAAACCATCGACGACATTGCCAAGGGCGATATACGCACAAAAATCAAAGATATGTTGGGGGCATTTATGTTTGGCGGCGAAGAATCAAACAAAAAAGTGAAAGTGTTGAGCGGCGGCGAACGCACACGACTGGCTTTGCTCAAACTGCTGCTTGAACCAATTAACTTGCTCATACTCGACGAGCCAACCAATCACCTTGACATGCGTTCTAAAGACGTGCTCAAAGAGGCCCTGCAAGCCTTCGACGGCACTCTGATTGTGGTGAGTCACGACCGCGACTTCCTCGACGGTCTGGTTACCAACATCTATGAATTTGGCAATAAAAAAGTGACCCTGCACCTTGAAGGCATCAAAGAGTTTATGCAACGCAAGCACCTTGAAAACTTGCGCGAGCTCGAAAGAAAGGCGTAACTTTTTGCCTTGCTTGTTTTTATGTTTGCTATTTTCGCACATTTCTGCTATCTTTGCCGATAAACTGAAACAAATTAAACATAAAACCTATAATATGAACAAACTATTTCTTTGCATGGCAGCTGCAGGCTTTGTTTGCCTCAACGCTTCAGCAGCCATTGAAAACCCTGACAGCACCGGTTTTAAATTCACCGATGTGAAGGTTGTTAAATCGACCTCTGTAAAAAACCAAGCCAAGTCAGGCACCTGCTGGTGCTTCTCTGGCAACTCATTTCTTGAAGACGAAATCTTGCGCATCACCGGCAAAGAATACGACCTCTCTGAAATGTTTATCGTGAGAATGTGCTACCTTGACAAAGCTGACAAGTTTATCCGCATGAACGGTCACGTCAACTTCAATCAAGGCGGTAGCGTGCTCGACAACGCCTATGTTTGGGACAAATACGGAATGATACCTGAAGAAGCCTACAAAGGACTTAACTACGGCGAAGACCTCCACAACCACGGTGAGTTGTGCAGCGCAATGATTGCTTACCTCAACGAGATAAACAAGAAACCAGGCCGCAAGCTCACAACAGCTTGGTACAAAGGTTTGGAAGGCATTCTTGATGCTTACTTCGGCGAAGTGCCACAATCATTCACCTACGAAGGCAAGACCTACACACCACAATCGTTTGCCAAATCTCTTGGACTTGACATGAGCAACTATATGGCATTCACCTCGTTCAACCATCACCCATTCTACAAAGGTTTTGGACTTGAAGTGGCCGACAACTGGTTGTGGGGCGACTATATGAACGTGCCTGTTGAAGAACTTAAAGCTATTGTTGACAATGCAGTTGAAAATGGCTATCCAGTAGCTTGGGGTGCCGACGTGAGCGAAGGCGGCTTTAAGTGGAACAAAGGCTATGCTGTGATTCCTGAAGAAACCAAAGAATCGGACCTTGAAGGTACTGAACTTTCTCGTTGGGTCACTCTCAGCGCTAAAGAGAAAGAGGACAAGCGCTTCGACATCAAAGGCCCGGTTGACGAAATCACCGTTACACAAGAGTCACGCCAAAAAATGTTTGACAATCAAGAAACAACCGACGACCACGGTATGGTGATTGAAGGTTACGCAACCGACCAAAACGGCAAGCGCTACTACAAAGTTAAAAATTCGTGGGACGACAAACACATCTACAAAGGATACTTCTATGTTTCTGAAGCATACTTCATGGCCAAGACACTGAGTATTCTTGTGAATAAAGAAGCTGTACCTAAAGACATTATGAAGAAGATTAAATAAGCCATTTATTCAAAATAATAAGCCATTTAGATACAATCAAGGGTGGGAGAATTGCACAACATGCAGTTCTCCCACATTTTTTATTGAGCACAGTGTTACAAATCATTCATTGATTAGCTCACCCGCAATAGCAACAAGCCACTACCCCATCATTCACACCCATGCTATTGGCAATCACACAAAATAGCACAAAAAAATATGGTCATCATCACGACGACCATATCTTTGAGTAAAAATCAAAATTATACCAAATATATAGATTACTTTTTGAAATATCTGTTGAACAAGCCAGCAAAGCCTTTGCCGTGGCGAGCCTCATCCTTAGCCATTTCATGAACGGTGTCATGGATAGCGTCGAGGTTAGCAGCCTTAGCGTTCTTAGCGATGCGCATCTTGTCAGCACATGCACCTGCTTCAGCGTTCATACGCTTCTCAAGGTTGGTCTTGGTGTCCCAAACAACATCGCCAAGGAGTTCTGCAAACTTAGCAGCATGCTCAGCTTCTTCCCATGCATAGCGCTTGAAAGCGTCGGCAACTTCAGGATAACCCTCGCGATCAGCTTGACGTGACATTGCAAGATACATACCAACTTCTGTACATTCGCCAATGAAATGTGCATTGAGGTCAGCAATCATCTCTTCGCCTGTGCCCTTTGCTACACCAAGTTCATGCTCAGTAACAAAGTTCAGGGTTTCGTCAACCATTTCTATAAATTTGCTCTTAGGTTGCTTGCATAATGGGCAGAATTCGGGAGCTTCGTCACCTTCATGAATATAGCCACATACTGTACATTGAAATTTCTTTGCCATAGTTATAAGTTTTTTTTGTTATGAATGTAAGTTGTTATTTAATTTAATTGTTTTCTGTTTTATTTCTGCACTTATCGCACACGCCTGTGTAATACACTTGTGTACCTTCAACCAAGAAGCCCATTTTGGGCTGCAATGCATCGATAATCTCGCTTGACAACTCCACGTCGTAAATCCTATTGCACTTTTTACAATAAAAATGTGAGTGCATGGCAACGGTGCTATCATAGTGCGCCTGCTTAGGGTCTATTGTAAGCTCCAACGCAGCCTGATTACTCACAAGGAGCTGCAATGTGTTGTAAACCGTCGTCTTTGACAACGTGGGCATATCTTTCACCAAAGCCAGATATATCTCATCAACTGTTGGATGTGTTTTATGCTCCATCAGATACTTCATCACAGCTATACGCTGCAGCGAAGGCCTTATTCCATGCTTTATGAGGTTATCTGTCGCAGTCATAATTTTAACATATCTGAAATCATTACAAATTTACAATTGTTTTAGCATATTTCCAAACAATTTCCAATTTATTTTCAAAAAAACAACAATTATTTTTGCATGAAAGTTTTGCCACATATTTATATATAGCGACTTGTGCTTGCGCAATTTTGCTTTAGGTGAAAATTATTGCTAAATTTGTAAACCACAAAACAAGTGATGAGCACAGCACAGTGGCATCACTGTTGAAGTTGTAAGAAACCGCATTACAAAAAATTATATTTGCAAAAAGCAATGAACATAAAAATTGAGGAAAGTTGGAAACAAGAGTTGCAAGAGGAGTGGGACAAAGACTATTTTGTTCGTCTCACTGATTTTGTGCGTAAAGAATATGCCCAAAAAGTGATTTTTCCACCTGGGCGACAAATCTTTGCAGCCTTCAATGCCACCCCATTTCAGCAGGTTAAAGTGGTGATTCTTGGCCAGGACCCTTACCACGACTATGGCCAAGCCAATGGTTTGTGCTTCTCGGTTAACGAGGGTGTTTCATTTCCTCCCTCGCTCAGAAACATTTTTCAAGAGATACATAACGACGTTGGTGCACCAATACCCGCCAATGGCGACCTCACCCGCTGGGCAAAACAAGGCGTGCTGTTGCTTAACGCCACACTCACCGTTGAAGCACACAAAGCCGCCTCACACCAAAATCACGGCTGGGAGCAATTCACCGACCAAGTGATTAGCCACCTGTCGCAACACCGACAACATCTTGTTTTCATCTTATGGGGAAGCTACGCCATCAGCAAGCGCACTCTCATTGACCCATCAAAGCACCTGGTTCTCACATCGGTGCATCCCTCGCCACTATCGGCCTACCGAGGTTTCTTTGGCAACAAACATTTCTCAAAGGCCAACCAATATCTTGTTCAACACAACTCAACCCCAATAGAATCGTGAAACGCGCCTTAGTGATATTATGCATAATTGCGGCAGCACCGGCATTGAATGTTGTTGCCCAAGCGCTTGATACGCAAATATTAAGCAGCAGCATTAAGACCCTTAAAGTGTCGCCGCTCAACAACATATATTTTCCTCCCATCTATGTGATGGGACAACCCGACAATCCCCTGGTATTCTCGTTCGACGATTTGAGTGAAGACCGCAAATATTTGCGATACAGCGTTGTGCACTGCAACAGCAACTGGCAGCCATCGCAGCTGCAAGAAAGCGAATATACCACAAGCTTCAACTATGCCGACATTGAAGATTTTGAATACTCATCAAACACCTTTGTCCACTATGTGCACTACCGCTTCTCTCTGCCCAACAACGACATTGATTTTCAATGCTCGGGCAACTACATTGTTCAGGTCTATGAGCAAGACTCGCCCGACGAGATTCTGCTGCAAGCGGAATTCATGGTGTGTGAAAACACCGTGATGGTGACCCCCACCGTGACGTCACGCACCGACATTGACTACAACGAGCGCCATCAGCAACTTTCAGTAACCGTCACTGACAATCACCATGTTATAAACGACCCCTTTAACGACATCACACTGATAGCATCGCAAAACCTGCGCACCGACAACGAGGTGACACTCAAACGCCCCATGATGGTGAGCGGCAACAAATATATCTATCAAAACATGAAAGAACTGATATTTCCAGCCGCCAACGAGTTTCGACGCATTGAAACAGTGTCGATAAACTCACTCTCAATGGGCGTAGAACAGATGGAATATTTCCACCCTTACTACCATGCCACGTTGCGCACCGACTTTCCGCGAGCCAGCTCACCCTACTATTACGACAGCACTCAGCACGGGCACTTCACCATACGAAACCAAGACAGCGAACATTCTGATGTTGAATCGGACTATGTGGTGACACACTTCTGCCTGCAAACCGATGAGCCCATCACCAACGGACAAATCTACGTTGACGGCGAATTTACAGCCCACCAATTCAACACAAGCAACCTCATGCGCTACGATGCTTCAACCGGCTCCTATACTTGCGAGATGCTGCTGAAACAAGGTGCCTATAACTATCAATATCTGTGGATGCCACAAGGCAGCACCGTGGCACAAACGTCGCTCATTGAAGGTGATAAATATCAAACCGTGAACAAATATCTGGTTAAGGTTTATCAACGTAAGCCAAGCGACCGCTATGATAGGTTCATTGGTTTCGGCATTGTGTTCTCTGGCAAATAACCGTGCTGGCGCGCTCCCTTGCCACAATCATAAGAAAAAATATTTGCCCATTAGTGGGCTTTTTCGTAAATTTGCACAACCAAAATTTGCGCCCATAGTTCAATGGATAGAATATTGGATTCCGGTTCCAACGATTGGAGTTCGAATCTCCATGGGCGTACAATCATTCATCTGCAATGGTTAGAGGCATCAAAAAACAGCCTCTAACCATTTTTTATTATTGCACAAAATTAATTTGTAATTGCAATGTGTTTAATTCTGCCGAAAAAGTGCTATATTTACAAAAAAATATCAATTCATGAAAACATTTGCATTCGACTCCATAGAACGCTTTTCGCGATTTAGCGAAATACGCAACATCAAAAAAATGATTTGCAACAAGCAATGGGCAGCATTTGCCGAGGATGCTGAAAGCGAACTTTACACATTCATGCCTAATGGCACCGTGATGATTACTCACCAAGGCACAAGCCTCAAAGGGTCATGGAGTTACAATGCAAAAACCAAGACACTGAGCCTGCGCGGAAAACAAAACGAGCATCGCTTCACGGTGACTTATTTCGACAAAGCGATGATGGCATTGCGCCCCGAAGGCGACTCACAATATTCATTCCTCATCAACAAAAACAACGACGTTTTCTTTAAGCCACGCTTCTACCCCGATATTGTGCAATATTTCCGCCAAAAGGAACAAGAGGAGGACTTGCAGGCTGCTAAAGCCGCAACAAATCCCGGTGCTGCACAACCTCGCCAATCAGAGGAATTTAAAGACAAAGTGCAACAACTGCAACAAGAAAAAATGCACATGAAGCAAGCCGAGGAACTAAGCGCACAGCTCAGCGAGGGCAATAGCCACAAAGGCGCCATTGCCGTTATCGTCATCTTCGTTATTGTTTACATTGCACTCTTTTGCCATTCTATAATCAACGAGCATCGCACCATTGGCGATGCCACAATCAACACTCTCATGTTTGGTACCGTGCTCAACGTGGTGATTGGGCTACTTTGCATCAATAAGCTGGTGGCGCTGGTATTGACCAAAATAAAAGTGATGATGTGGAAACGGGCCAACCCCAACGACCCAAGAAACAAATATTTATAAATATATTAACCATAAACAAAACCTCAACTATTTATGATTAAAAAACTCCTAACCTGCACACTTCTTCTGCCTTGTCTGCTTATGATTACAGGCAAAGCTCAGGCACAAACGTTCACCGAGTGGCACGACACCGATGTCAACCAAGTGAATCGTTTGCCAATGCACACCAACTATTTTGCCTATGAGTCACTTGCAAAAGCCGGAGAAGGCCGCGAGAACTCAAGCAATTTCCTCTCGCTCAACGGGATATGGAAATTCAACTGGGTGAGAGACTGCGATATGCGCCCCACTGACTTCTATCGTGTTGACTACAACGATAAAGGCTGGGCAACCATGCCAGTGCCTGGCATTTGGGAACTTAACGGATATGGTGACCCGGTTTATAAAAACGTGGGATATGCTTGGTGCAACCAATTCCGCAGCGACCCACCCAACGTGCCCACACTCAACAACCACGTGGGCAGCTATCGCCGCACCATCAACATCCCGGCATCTTGGGCAGGAAAGCGCATCGTTGCCCATTTCGGTTCTGTAACATCAAACATCTATCTCTATGTAAACGGCAAATTTGTGGGATACAGCGAAGACAGCAAACTTGAAGCCGAATTCGACCTCACCCCATACGTAAAACTGGGCAAAAACCTCATCGCATTCCAAACATTCCGTTGGTGCGACGGTTCATATCTTGAAGACCAAGATTTCTGGCGCCTGTCAGGTGTGGGACGCGATTGCTACCTCTATGCCCGCGACAAGAAAGTGCGTCTTGACGACATCAGAGTTACCCCCGACCTTGACCAAAACTACACCAACGGCTCAATCAACGTGCAACTGCAAGCCACAGGCAACGCAAAAATCAATCTTGCACTTGTTGACCCAAAGACCGGAAAAACAGTTGCTTCGGCCGACGGATGCAAATCGGGCAACTACACTCTCAATGTTGACAATCCACACAAATGGAGTGCCGAGTCGCCTTATCTCTATCAGCTCAATGCAAGCGTGTATAACGGCAACCAATGCGTGGAAGTGATTCCTATCAAAGTTGGTTTCAGAAAAATAGAGCTCAAAAACGCACAAATTCTGGTTAACGGACAACCAGTGCTCTTTAAAGGCGCTGACCGTCACGAGATGGACCCCGACAACGGCTACTACTGCACCCGTGAGCGCATGATTCAAGACATAAAAATCATGAAGCAATACAACATCAATGCCGTGCGCACATGCCACTACCCAGACGATAACACTTGGTATGAGCTTTGCGACCAATATGGCATCTATCTGGTTGCCGAAGCCAATGTAGAATCTCATGGCATGGGTTATGGCAAAGAGACTCTTGCCCGCAACCCGGCTTTCAAAAAAGCACACCTTGAACGCAACATGCGCCAAGTGCAACGCAGCTTCAACCACCCATCAATCATTTTCTGGTCGCTGGGTAACGAAGCCGGTTTTGGGCCAAACTTTGAAGCTTGCTATGATTGGGTGAAGAATGAAGACCCAAGCCGCGCCACACAATATGAGCGCGCTGAGATGGACCCTCACACCGACATCTTCTGCCCAATGTATTACGACTACAACTCTTGCATACGTTATTGCGAAGACCCATCAACCACTCGCCCACTCATTCAGTGTGAATATGCTCATGCAATGGGCAACTCTCAGGGCGGTTTTAAAGAGTATTGGGACATCATTCGCAAATATCCAAAGTATCAAGGCGGTTTCATTTGGGACTTTGTTGACCAAAGCTTGCGCGGTAAAGGCAAAAACGGCGTAGAAATCTACACCTATGGCGGCGACTACAATCCTTATGACGGAAGCGACGGCAACTTCAACGACAATGGCCTCATCAGCCCAGACCGTGTTCCTAACCCTCACATGGACGAGGTGGGCTACTACTACCAAAACATCTGGACCGAACCAGTTGATTTGAAATCGGGCAAAATATCTGTTTACAACGAGAACTTCTTTGTTGACCTGAGCAACTATCGTTTGCAATGGACTCTGCTTGTTGACGGCAAACCTGCACAATCGGGCGTTATTGACAACCTCAAAGTGGCTCCGCAAGCCAAAGTGGCTTACACTTTGCCATACACCATCGACCCACAATACACCAACAAGGAAATCCTGCTCAATATTGAGTTTGCACAGAAGAATGCGGCACAACTCATTGATGCAGCACAGGTGATTGCACGCCAGCAACACGTTGTTGAGCCATATAAGGCAGCAGAAATCAACAACAACTGCACTGCCGAAGCTCCAACGCTCAACGAAGGCGACCGCCACTTCATCATCATCGAAGGTGCCGACTTTGGTGTTGAATTTAACCGCGGCAACGGTTTCATCACAAAATACCAAGTAGCAGGACGTAGCATGCTTGAAGAAGGCAAGCAAATCACACCAAACTTCTGGCGCGCCCCAACCGACAACGACTTTGGTGCAGGTCTGCAAAAACGTTACAGAGTTTGGAAGAATCCTGAGATGAAGCTTACCGACATCAAAGCCACCACTCAAGATGAGAACATCAGCGTGGTTGCCAACTACGAGATGCCACAAGTAAGCGCCAAGCTCACTCTCACCTACCTCATCAATGGCAACGGTGAGATTTGCATCACTCAAAGCATGACCACTACCGCAGGTGCTGAAGTGCCCGATATGTTCCGCTTTGGCATGCAATTGCCAATGCCGGGCAACATTGAGTACAGCGAGTTCTATGGACGTGGCCCAATCGAGAACTACATTGACCGCAACAACTCAACATTCTTGGGCATCTACCGTCTCACTGCCGACGAACAAGCTTATCAATACATTCGTCCGCAAGAAACTGGCACTAAGAGCGACATGCGCTGGTGGAAACAAACCACTAAGGGCGGTAAAGGTCTTATGATTACAGCTGCCAAGCCATTCTATGCATCGGCTCTCCACTACTCAATTGAGTCGCTCGACGAGGGTATCGAGAAGCATAATGCTCACATTCAAGAAGTTGACCCAATCAACTACACCAACCTGTTGCTCGACAGTGAGCACATGGGCTTGGGATGTATCACCAGCTGGGGACACACTCCGCTCGACAAGTATCTGCTTCACTATGCCGACCGTAGCTTCACCTTCAAGCTGACTCCTATCAGATAATACTGCATCTCAAACAACATCAACAATAAAAAAAGAGGCGGAGGCGACATGATAATCGTCTCCGCTTTTATTTTTAAAAAAGATGGTTGCAATCGTTACAACTCGTCAATCAAGTCATCTTTGCGCTCCATAATGCCTGCCGCAAGTGTGTCGGCACACTGCACCAGCGTGCAAAGCGGATATAGTTTGCGAGCCACATCAATGTTTTTGCAACTCTCAGAACTTTGCATAGCCAAATCCCAAGCGCCCATGTGCCAACGTATGGCAAGCATCTCATCATCATACATAGCCAACCCCATGCCCATAAGCACAATCACCGACTTCTCGCCATGTCCCATTGGGAAATTCTTGTAGCTGATTTTATAGCCCTCACTATCTTCCCAAGTGCCAATGCTTGTCTTGCGCTTCTTCACCGTGCGGAAGTAAATATCGGCTTTGCAAACATCGTGCAGCAAACTGGCTATAATCACGCGGTCTTCAGGCACCTCGTTTTTCAGTTCTCCCTCAAAAACATTCATCTGCTCTCGCAGCATCAAAGCCACTCGGCACACATTAAGCGAATGTTGCACCAATCCGCCTTCCACATTGAGATGTTGTGCACACGATGCCGGAGCCGTGAAAAATCCCATTTCTTCAAGCTCCTCAATCACATCTTCAACGCCATCTCTATTGGTTGAACGCAACAGTCTTATAAACTCTTCTTTGTTTGCTTTTACATCAATTTCCATAAATTGCTTTTATCTTTATTTGTTTTCTTTTTCTTGTAATCATTGCTTTGGCAAAAGTTTGGGCTTTAAATATGTGGTCTTGTCAGCCACCACTTTCACTGTTTCAGTTTTTGTTTCGTACCCGTAAGCCTCATAGCGCAACCTGTACTCGCCCGGCATAAGATTGTCAAAAACAAACACGCCGTTCCAATCCTGGTCGGTGCAATAAGCCCGCAATGGGCGGCCTTTCTTATCAGTGAGGTACACCATAGCGTGGTTCAAGGGCATCCACTGGTCGTCAGTATCTTCCTTATAACGAAAGCGTTCATTGTCGGCCTTCTGCACGCCCGACTTCACTGCACCCACAATATAACCGGTTTTCTCGGGTTTACCGCCAAAATATTCTCTTATGCCTCTATAATATCTCACACCCTCCATTCGGCAATAGTCGCGGTTGAGCAAACGCTGTCGCTCGGGGTCATAGGTGTGAAACGAGCCTTCAACCAAGAATCCCGGCACTCTATGTTTGAGCACTGCATAATAGCCATTAACGCCTATGCGATTGGGGGTGCCAGGCGGTGTTCCACCCATAAAGGTAATATCGCCAACCACCAGAGGATTCTCGGGAGTATAATGGCTCCAGCAAGTGAGTGGATTATCCCAAATATATGAGTATGCCACACGAGCCATCTCATCGCTATGTTCTTGATATGGTTTGCCGGTTTCACCCCTAAACAGCAACACCAAGTAATTCACGGTGCTGCCATTGCGGTGGGCATTGCTGTGAAGCGAAATGAAATAATCCTCAAATCCGCAACTGCGTGCATAATATGATACAGAAGCGAAAAGAATCTG
>JBJECY010000078.1:0-37789 GCA_051871515.1 Muribaculaceae bacterium
CCGACCCTTATTTTGCCACCATCTTAACATGCGAAATTTGCTTGCCAAACACGCACGAAGCCACAATCATGTTGCCAAGCTCATCAACTCGTGGCTCAATGCCGGTGCGTTCATAAAGAGGTTTCCCTTGCAACGAACGTTCAACGTAGTAGCCTTCAACCATATCTTCGGTTTTCACGAAAGCAAATTGCGGTTTTAGTTTAAGGTAAACCACCGAATCGGCTTCAAAAGTGCTGTCGGCTGCGGCAACTTCTATGTCAATCATCACGCTATCGGCAAGCGTGCGCAGATACATGGCTTTACGGCGTGACTTGGTGGCGTCGGGGAACATCTTGTGCACCGAGTCAGTGAGCGCAATAGCCTTCTCCGGATTCTTAGCGTCGATGTAACCCTGTGCTTGCGTAAGCATCTGTTCGGCTTGGGGTGACACCCCCGAATCGCTACATGCTGCTAATATCGCCGTCAGCGCTATTGCTGCTATTTTACATTTCTCTTTTAACATCTTTCACTCCTTTTAGATTCTTTATTTTAGTTGTTAATTCATTAAGCACTTCTGTGCTGCCCACGCCAATCACCAAGAAACCTTGGAATAAGCCGTCGTGGGAGTCAATTGATATGCTGCGCAACGACACGTCTTTCTCTTTGTTTATCACCGAGGTGATGTTGGTGACAATTCCCAGTTCGTCAAGGCCAATTATGCGCAGGCTTGCGGCAAACTGCGAACCGATTTTGCCGGTCCACTGTGTTTTGATTTCGCGATAGGGGTATCGTGACAGCAAGTGGCTAAGGTTCTTGCAATCTATTCTATGAATTTTAATTGCACCGTCGCTTGCCACAAAGCCCTTTATCTTGTCGCCCATAATAGGATTGCAGCATTTTGCCAGCTTATAGTTGATTCCCTTCACGTTGTCGCCAATTATAAGCACGTCATCATCATCGACATCTTTATTAGCTGCCGGCTGCTGAAGCACAAACTTCTCAGCCGATTCGTGAACCAGTTCTTCGTTTTCACGCTTATCGAGCGAGAGATAGGTTTCAAGCACATAATTCACGTCGAGCCTGTCGTTGGCAATCTCAACAAAGAAATCGGTGGCTTGCTTAAAGCCCAATTTCTTAATCACTTTCATCAACTTAGCTTCGTCAGGCTCAATCTTTCTGTTCTTAAACCTGCGCTGCAACAGTTCCTTGGCAATATCGGCTTCTTTGGCACGCATCTCATTGACTGATTGCTTGATTTTGTTTCGTGCCTTTGAGGTCACCACAAAGTTAAGCCAGTCAAGGCGTGGAGTTTGCGTTGACGAGGTTATAACCTCCACTGTGTCGCCACTTTTCAGCTTATAGTTGAGTTTTTGGTTTTTCCCATCAATTTTTCCGCCCACACATTGGCATCCTATTTTTGAATGTATGTGAAAAGCAAAGTCGAGTACGGTGGCGCCAAGCGGCAACTTATACAAATCACCCTTAGGAGTGAACACAAACACCTCTTTATCGTAGATGTTCATCTGCATGTTCTTTATCAGCTCCATAGGGCCTTTTTGCCCAGCCTCAAGCACATCACGCACATTGTTCATCCACTCATCAAGGTCACCCTCACTCTTAATGCCCTTGTATTTCCAATGGGCAGCAAGTCCGCGCTCAGCAATTTCGTCCATGCGCTTGGTGCGAATTTGCACTTCAACCCAATGGTCGTTAGGCCCATTAACCGTGATGTGCAATGATTCGTAGCCATTGCTTTTGGGTATTGTTATCCAATCCTTCAAGCGCGATATGTTGGCAGTGTAAATGTCAGTGACAATTGAATAGGCAATCCAGCATTCCTTTTTCTCTTTTTCTTTTGGAGTATCAATGATAATGCGTATCGCAAACAGATCGTACATGCCGTTAATGTCAACATCTTGTTTGCGCATCTTGTTCCATATAGAGTTGATTGACTTCGTACGCCCTTTGATGGTGAAGTTTAGCCCTGACTCAGTAAGCGCTTTTTTTATTGGCCTAATGAAATTTTCAATATATTCATCACGCGTTTTCTTAGTCTCATTTAGCTTGTGAGCTATTTGAGTGTACATGTTGCGATTTAGATACTTAAGTGATAAATCTTCAAGTTCTGATTTAATCACATATAATCCCAATCTATGCGCCAAAGGTGCATAGAGATAACGTGACTCGTTTGATATGTCGTGCACGAGTTTTTCATCGGGATGATGATTTATTTCCCGCATCAGATTCAAGCGGTCAACAATCATTATTATAATCACACGGATGTCCTCAGCAAATGTGAGGAGCAGTTTATGAAAATTGTCGTTTTCAACAGCCGCCTGCTTGCGATAAAGCTCCGACACTTTGAGAAGTCCTCTTACCAGCTTGGCTATATCGTCGCCAAAGCGCGCGCTGATGTCATCAAGCGGAATGAAATCGTTTTTACACAATTCATAGAGCATGGTGGCAATAATCATACTGCGGTCAGGAGCAATATTCTCAATGAGCATACATGCCGTGCGCAGGTGACGAATGGTGGGATTGATGCCGTACTTATCGCGATGAAAGTGCCCGCTATCAATACCTTTTTTAATAATGGCATGCGTAGCATTGATGTCGTCGGTGCTGAGAATGTCGCCGGCACCGCGAATTAAATTCCTTGTGTGCTCTAACACAAGGCCTTTCTCCATACTATTAAAATACGTTATATCGCTCATTACTAAAAATTATTACTTTTTTCAATACAATTTTATGTAAAGTTACGCAATTATTTGGATTTTTATTGCTACATTTGATAAAAATTACTAACCTTTAATATTATGGAACTAAACAACAACGATTTAGAGTTTATCAAAGAGAAAGGAATTGGCCTTGCAACCATTGAGGAACAGCTTGAAAGATTTAAAACGGGTTTCCCGTATTTGAAGATTCGCTCTGTGGCCACAATTGGCGATGGCATAGTGAGATTAACTGACGAGGAAATTGCAGAATGTATTGATTTGTGGAACGACTTTCAAGTGTCGGGTGGCACCGTTGAGAAGTTTGTTCCGGCATCAGGTGCAGCAAGCCGCATGTTTAAAAACATCTTTGGCTTTGTAAGCGCCAATAAGCCTGCTCCTGAAACTGATTTCGAGAAGAAATTCTTTGCAGAAATCAAGGACTTTGCATTTTATCCTGCACTCAACAGCGCTTGCGTAGCTGCCCACGGAAAGGACATTGACGCATTGTTGGCTGAAGGCGAATATGTGAAGGTTGCATCAGCGTTAATCAACAGTGAAGGACTGAATTACGGTGCACTTCCTAAAGCTTTGCTTCAATTCCATAAGACTGCCACTGGTGCTCATACTCCACTTGAAGAACACCTTGAAGAAGGTGCTCAATATGCATCAGACCTTAACAAAAACGTCAACATTCATTTCACCGTATCGCCCGAGCATCGCAAAGAGTTCGAGAAGACCATTGCCCAAAAGGTGCCAGCTATGGAGCAAGAGTGGGGCGTTAAATACAACGTGAGCATGTCGGAGCAAAAAGCATCGACCGACACAATCGCTGTGAATATGGACAACACTCCTTACCGCGAAAATGGTAAGCTTTTGTTCCGTCCTGCCGGACACGGTGCTCTGATTGAGAATCTCAACGACATTGATGCCGATGTTGTTTTCGTGAAGAATATTGACAATGTTGTGCCACGCAACCTGCGCGACATCACCGTTACATATAAGAAGGTGATTGGCGGTTATCTGGTGAAAATACAACGTCAGATTGCCGAATACCTCAAGAAGCTCAAGAGCGGCAGCTACACCATCGACGAATTGCGTGAAATGGTGAAATACACTCACGATGTGCTTTCAATCAGATATGATGAAACCAAGAACCTCGACGATAGCGAATTGGCTTTGTATTTGATTAACAAGTTCAATCGTCCAATACGTATCTGCGGCGTTGTGAAGAACGATGGCGAGCCTGGCGGTGGTCCGTATTTGGCTTACAATGAAGACGGTTCTTCTTCACCACAAATACTTGAAGCTGCCCAGATTGACTCAAGCAAGCCTGAGGCTGTGGAACTCATGAAGAGCGGTACTCACTTCAACCCGGTTGACCTGGTTTGCTACATCAAGGACATTGACGGCAACAAATTCGACCTCAAGAAATATGTTGACAAAAACACCGGCTTGATTTCTGAAAAATCAAAATCGGGTGTTACAATCAAGGCTCTTGAGTTGCCAGGTCTTTGGAATGGTTCAATGAGTGACTGGACTTCGGTGTTTGTTGAAGTTCCTATTGAAACTTTCAACCCTGTTAAGGTGGTTAACGATTTGCTTCGTCCACAACACCAAGGATAAAGAAATATGAATGTTCTTGACGTTTCATGCGTCAAGGAAAAATAATATTAGGGGCGTGTACAAGACATCTTGTGCATGTCCCCAATTATTTAAGGAGAAGCACAAATGTTGCCAAATGCAGCCACGTTGCGAGAAAATGATGCAGAATTTCATTAGAGCTTGATTTTACACTAACAGTTTTTTTGCGCAATTTTTTATCAGATAAATATTAATTCTTATATTTGTAGGTTGAAAACGCAAGCGCGTGCTTTGGCGTTGGAAAAACGTTAAATAACAATTAAAATCTATCACTTATTTAATAAAAAAAGCCATGCTGATTATTGGAATAGCAGGAGGAACCGGTTCGGGAAAGACTACGGTTGTGAGGAAAATTATGGAACATCTGCCCTTTGGAGAAGTGGGCGTGATTTCACAAGACAACTATTACAAGGACTCGAGCCATGTACCAATGGAAGACCGTCAGAAAATCAATTTTGACGAGCCTGCCGCCTTCGACTGGGATTTACTGCTCAAGCACTTGCTTGCATTGAAAAACGGCGAATCAATTGATATGCCCACCTACGACTACATCACAAGCTCGCGCCAAAAGGAAACCATACACATGGGCCCGCACGATGTGGTTGTGCTTGAAGGCATTTTGGTAATGTCGGATAAACGCGTTCGCGACCTTATGGATATCAAAGTGTTTGTTGACGCTGATGCCGACGACCGCCTGATAAGAGTAATTAGCCGCGACTGCATTGAGCGTGGACGTACTCCTCAAATGGTGATTGACCGCTATGAAAAGGTGCTTAAACCCATGCACCTGCAACATATTGAGCCGGCGAAAAGACTGTGTGACCTTATCATTCCACAAGGTGGACACAACGAAGTGGCAATAAGGCTGCTCACAGATTATATAAAAGGTCTGCTCAAATAATTATTATAGCAATTAAGGCAACTTTTAGCTAATGAAGATATTCTCAAAATTCACTCAAACAGATAAAGAAGAACAGGCTAAACTTGAGGAGTTGGACCGTCTGGGCGCAGAAGGCAAGTTGGTGCTATCGACCGACGACCTTGTGAAGAAATATCGCCAGCGCACGGTGGTTAACCACGTATCAATAAATGTACACCAAGGCGAGATTGTGGGATTGTTAGGACCAAATGGTGCAGGCAAAACCACTACTTTCTATATGGCAACTGGTTTGGTTACACCAAACTCGGGTCAGATTTTCCTGAACGACTTCAACATCACCAAGTATCCTGTGTATAAACGCGCACAGCATGGCATAGGATATCTGGCACAAGAGGCTTCAGTGTTCAGGAAACTCACGGTTGAAGACAATATCCGATGCATATTGCAAATGACCAACACCACGCCAGCTGAACAAAAAGAGAAACTTGAGGAGCTAATCAACGAATTTAGCTTGCAGCACGTGAGAAAAAACACCGGAGACCGTCTTTCGGGAGGTGAGCGTCGCCGCACTGAGATTGCACGTTGCCTTGCCATCAATCCGCGTTTTATTATGCTCGACGAGCCATTTGCCGGCGTTGACCCCATTGCAGTGGAAGAGATTCAAAGTGTGGTATATAAGCTCAAAGAAAAAAACATTGGCATACTTATCACTGACCATAATGCGCCAGAAACTCTGAGTATCACCGACCGTTCATACCTGCTTTTTGAGGGGAAAATACTATTTCAAGGTACCAGCGAAGAGCTTGCCGCTAACCCCATCGTGAGAGAGAAATATTTGGGGCAGAACTTTATTTTCCGACGTAAACAATTCAATTGATTTTGGCACAACATCATAATAAAAATGGATGACTTTTTTTGTCATCCATTTTTATTATTGTTTCTTTAGCCAATAGCTATGCTTCCACACCAGCACTATCACCAAAATTACACTTATAACTGTCAACCATGGCATTTGGTCAAATGTGCCAATCTTATCGGGTGATATGCCAATCAGGCGTTGCTCAACAAGATAGTGGCTCACCACCACAGTGGCATTGTTAAGGGCATGGGCAATAATGGGAATCCACAAGTTGCCCGTCCACACCATGAGATATCCAAAAAATACGCCCATCAACATTCTTGGCACAAACCCAAAGAACTGAAAATGCAAGAAACTGAACACCACGCCACCAATCCACACAGCAAGATGTTTGTTGAGAGGTTTTTCAAGCATAAGCCTGGTTAAGCCACCTCTAAAAAACAATTCCTCGCCGAAACCGGTCAAACCGCCAATTATCAAAACCAATATCATCACATCAACAATAGTGTTGCCCTCGAGCAATTGGTTGGTGATTGCGTTAGCTGCGTCCTCATATTGACGTAAAACCAACTCTAAATCCTGCAACGATTTCGGGAAAGTGACTGCGGCATTGGCTTCACACAGAAAATTGAGCAATGGCAACGAGGCCACATAAAATATGACAACATAGACAATAGCTCGCCATTGCGGCGCTTTATGCAGCATCAATTGGGTAAATGGCGCTTTGTAACAAAAAAATGCCAATGCCACCGATGGCAAAGCAAACGACAGTATGTTTTGCAATGTGATTTCAATACAAATCACGCTGTTGTTATTGCCGTAGCAGCTCATCAGCAACGAAGATATAACAGTGGTGAGATAAAGGCACACCAAGAAGCATGAGAACAAAAACAGCAGTTTGAGTGTGAAAGATAGTTTAATTTGGCGATTATTAGTGTTCATTAGCTAAAAGAATTTGTTTGCTGAGTGCAAAAATAATAAATTTGCATAAAATAAATATCATCATTCTATGGCAAAACCTTTGATATATGCAATTGTAGGAGCATCGGGCTGCGGTAAAACCACAGCTACTAAAATAATGGAAGAATATGGCATACCAAGCTTGGTGTCTTACACAACGCGAGATATACGAGATGGCGAGACCAATGGCAAAGAGCATTGGTTTGTAACCGACAATGAGATTCCTGACAAAAGCAGGATGCTGGCTTACACATTTTTTGGAGGCAAACATTATTGGACTACCATAGACCAAATCACCGGTGATAATGGTTGCAGCTATGTGATTGACGAGATTGCATTGCTTGAAATGATTGAGAAGTTTGGCAAAGAGATTGACATTGTCACCATCCTCATAAAGAAAGATAAAGGTGAAATTGAGAAACTGGTTGATGCCGAGAGAATGAAGCGCGATAAAGAGCGGCTCACGCTTAACGACGATTTCTATGACATTGTGATTAGCAATGATTCATCGATAGATGACTTGCGCAAACAAATATTGTTAAAAGTGATTCATCGGCATTAAACAAATTGCCTTGTAGGTTGTCATACATATATAACAAACTCGAATAATACTATCTAAACAAAAAATTGACTCAACAGGCATGAAAAGAAATCTTTTAATAATACCATTATTGTTGGGAGCTGCCATGATAATAAGTGCATCATGTGCATCATCAAAGTCAGCTGAAGAAAAAGCGGCTCAAAACCGATTGACTCAGTTGCAAGATTCTCTGGCACACATACATGCTTTGCAAGCACTCAAAGACATGAAATTTGTAATCACTGCCGACAGGATATCTTTTGGGCCTCGCGGAAATGTTTTCACTAATCCTCGCAAAGAAACTAACTTCACCTATGTTGTAGGCAATGAAGGAGTGGTGCAATTTGCCTTTGAAAACGGAGCTATGGGTTTCAATGGGCTTGGCGGCATCACATGCAAGGGAACCGTAAGCTCTCCCAAACTGAGCTATGATAAAAAGGGCAATGCAAAACTCTCTTACACCATATTTGGCACCGGAGTAAATGCCACAGTATTTGTTACACTTTACAATGGCAGCGACGATGCACAAGCAGTTGTGTCGTCAAACCTGCATAGCGGGTCGCTCACCATCTACGGTAAAGTGCAGCCCTATGATATAAGATAAAAGCCCAAAAGAACTTACCACTCAAACACATATTCACTATGCAGCACATCGTTGATGGCAGTGTCATCGTTGCGATGTGCTGTCATTTTCATGTGAAAACGGCCGGCTTGGCTATTGCCCGATATACCGCCATTCACTTCTGTGCCAGAGTGGGGAATAGATGCAAAACCTATATCTTCTCGCCGGCATTGCACATAGCGGGCTCCGTTCTCAACCCAATAATAGTCAATCACGTCAATACTGCCGTTTGAGTCAATCCTAAATTCAAGGTCATATTTATCAACTCCATACCAATTGCGTATGATGTAGCGGTTGTTTTCATAAGCCTCAATGACACAATCAATTGCCGGCACATTACCCACCAAAGTGCTTCGCCCCTTAGCTGTCCAGAGCGGTGCTTCAGGAGCTTTACCCCAATAGAATTTATATAAGTGTCCGCCTGCCCATTGCCGCTGAGGAGTATACAGATAGGTGTATGCCCAAAGTTGCCCGCAGTGCTCGTCGCCGCAAAAGCCCGAGCAGATGGTGTTGGTCTCTACAAACATACCCGGATAAATGGTGGCTTTGGGCAGACTGTCAATGCCGGTTTTAACGTAATAATAACCATGGCTATAGTTCTCGGCATCAACCACTTGGAGCGTGGTAGAATCGTTGATGCACGTTAGCTTCACCGAGACATCATTGCCTGGCAAGCCATACCAATCATGAAGGGTATAGATTGTGTCGTGCGAACAACTGATGTGCGGTATCACATTATCCTGTATGTTATAAGCATCAACAGCTGTTGCCAATTTTGCCCATTTCACTTTGCCTGGCATTTGGCTCACAAAAGCTTTTATGATGGTCACATCTTGTAGGGGTCTATCAGTAGAGTCAGTGGGCTGTGCTTGTATTTTTTCAACCACATCAAGCCCCGAAGATACTTCTCCAAACACAGTATAGCTGCCGTCGAGCGAGGGCAATCCGGCTTTTTGTTTATAATATTTGCGCAGGTTGCCATCCATCTTGCATCGTCCATAGCTACGCTCTTGCATTAATTCGGCAGCTCGCTTCAGTGATTTGTCGTCATGGCTTCGTCCCCACACAATATAGAATTGCTCTTTTGCACTCTTTAGCGTGTGACCGGCATCATCGGTGCAGCGGCCCATTGCCAATGCCCCTCTGAAATGATGATGTTTGGGATAATTTATTTCGGCAGGAATCACATCGTTCAACTCCTCCTCGCCACATTGCACCACAAAATCAGCTATAACACGGTTAAATGTACGACCATTGTAAACGCCGTTTTCAACATTTTGCAAAAAATTGCGAGTATGTTCTGGGGTATCATCATAAAGAGTAAACTCAATATCCCCCAGAGTAGTGCACAAAGTCACTTTTGTTGATTTACAATCATCGTCGGCCAAACATGGCATGAAGCACAAAAATGCGAATAGAAAACAAATGTATATTTTACACATAATTAATATATGAGGAGTTAGATGTGTCGCAATTTGGCAAAAAATATTGAAATACACAAGTTGAAAATCATACAATTACGTTTTTTGTGCCAACAATTCACATATCTTAGGTACGCCAAGTAGCTGCTGAATGAAAAAAAATTGTTAGATTTGTAGAAAATAACAAAAAACAGAGTGATGAAAAAATACCTGATTGATTTTAGAATTGCCAAAAACAATCGATTGAGTGACATGTATTCTCTTCTTGAGCTTGAACCAATCGATGCCCCGATGCCAGAGATGCTTCCTGGCCAGTTTGTGCAGATAGAGGTAAAGGGGTCGAAAAACACCTATCTGCGGCGTCCAATATCAATAAACTTTGTTGACTATAAGCACGGACGGCTGTGGCTGTTGGTGCGCAAAGCAGGCGAGGGCACGGCATCAATTATAGATATGAAAGAGGGTGAATCGCTCAACCTGATATTGCCGTTAGGTAATGGTTTCACCATCTATCCCAGCGAGAAAATGCTGCTCATTGGCGGCGGTGTGGGTGTGGCACCATTGCTCTACCTTGGCAAAAAGGCACAAGAGGCAGGCGCAGAAGTTGAGTTTCTGCTTGGAGCACGCTCAAAGAACGATTTGCTTGAACTTGAAGAGTTTAAGAAATATGGCACGGTACACATCTCAACCGAAGACGGCAGCCTTGGTGAAAAAGGGTTTGTGACTCAGCATAGTGTTCTTGTCAATTCAAAGGCTCAGCATATTTCGTGCTGTGGCCCAATGCCCATGATGAAGGCGGTTGCCAAGATTGCCGCCGATGCCAACATAGATTGCGAAGTGTCGCTTGAAAATGTTATGGCTTGTGGCTTGGGCGCTTGCCTTTGCTGTGTAGAAGACACTATTGAGGGCAACGTGTGTGTTTGTAAAGAAGGTCCTGTATTTAATATTAAACGACTGAAATGGTAGATTTAAGTGTAACTATTGGCAAGCTGAAGCTTAAAAACCCGGTGCTCACGGCTTCAGGCACATTTGGATACGGCGAAGAATTTGCCGATTTTGTTGACCTCAATCGTCTGGGCGGTTTCATAGTGAAAGGCACCACGCTCAATCCACGCGAAGGCAATCCTTATCCTCGCATGGTTGAAACGCCATCGGGCATGCTCAACGCTGTGGGCTTGCAAAACAAAGGTGTTGATTATTTTATTCAAAACATATATCCTCGTCTCACCGGCTATGACACAAACGTGATAGTGAACGTGAGCGGTGCTGCAATTGACGATTATGTGAAAGTGTGCGAGAAGCTCAATCCTCTTGAGGGCGTGAAAGCCGTTGAAATAAACATTTCTTGCCCTAATGTGAAACAAGGAGGAATGGCATTCGGCACCACATGTGCAGGAGCGCAAAGCGTTGTTAATGCTGTTCGCAAGGCTTACGAGGGCACCCTCATTGTAAAGCTTTCTCCCAACGTCACTAATATTGCCGAGATTGCCAAGTCGGTTGAAGATTGCGGAGCCGATGCTGTTTCGCTCACCAACACGTTCCTTGGCATGGCCATTGATGTTGAGCGCATGAAACCATATCTATCAACCATCACCGGAGGATTGTCGGGCGCATGCATCAGGCCCATTGCTGTGAGAATGGTTTGGCAAGTAGCCAACGCAGTGAGCATCCCAGTGGTGGGATTGGGTGGCATAATGAACGGTCGTGATGCCGTGGAATTTATGCTTGCCGGAGCCACAGCAGTGCAACTTGGCACAGCCAATTTCATCAATCCGGCAGTGACAATGGATGTGATTGACTATATTGAAGACTATTTGCGCCGTCACAACATTAGTTCGGCTAAAGAGCTGATTGGCGCAATGAAAAAGTGAAATAAATTAAGCCAAGTATTATTAAACAATTGCTTTAATAATGCTTGGCTAAAATATTATAACGCAATTTATTATATCTGATATCTTGTTTTTAGCACCCCATATTATTGTGATTTGCAGCCATGAGAAATGTTGCTTACACCACTTTCTAATAAATGCTAAAAACACTTGTTGCGATAATGGTTTAGCATTAAAACTCCTCCTTGTATAGGATTTTTTTGCTAACTTTGCAAGGTTGTAACTAACTTAATGGAAAGTATACTCTACATCATTATAAGGGGCATTGCCGTGGGATTCCTAATATCAGCACCAATGGGGCCGATAGGGGTTTTGTGCATAAAGCGTACTCTTGAAAGAGGACGCTTGGCTGGCTTTTATACTGGAGTGGGTGCTGCGTTATCTGATTTGATTTATTGTTTGCTCACGGGTTTGGGTATGTCGTTTGTCACCGACTTTGTTGAGACCAACCGCAGCGTGTTGCAAATAATTGGTAGCGGAGTGCTTTTGGCTTATGCTGCTTTCCTCATTAGGAATCAAAAGAAACCTGAGAAAGATGCTGATAAGCCCAATGAACGAGCCCAGAAAGCGCTTAAAAGTGCCAGCAAATATGGCAATGAGCGATTTAAGAAGAATCAGCATTTGCAAGATTTCATTACCGGTTTTCTTCTCACATTCTCTAATCCGCTCATCATATTCCTGATAATAGGTTTGTTTGCCCGATTTAACTTCATGCTCCCTGAGTTTGAATATTATCATTATGTGATCGGGTTTACGTTTATTGTTGTGGGTGCTATTGGATGGTGGTTGGTGATTACCCGCTTTGTTGACAAAGTGCGCAGCAGGTTTAGCCTCACCACGATGCGTTATCTCAACATAGTGATTGGTTTAGCAATTTTGCTCATGTCGCTCGTTGGCTTCTGCACTGGCATTATGGATTATTTGGCAAGCAGACCAATAATCTTATAGCCACCGTTAGGAATATATTTGGAAGCAGGAATTACATCCACAATCTTTTGTGTGCATGTTAACATCCAGCGAAGTAAGGAGTTTCTTAATCAGAAAATCATATACAAGATATATTATGAAACGTTATGTGTTACTACTCTCGGCATTTTGTTGCACGGTGATTGCCTCACTGGCATGCACATCGGCAATCATCTCGGCTGAAAAGACTGTGAATCATCGCCCATTGCTGTGGAAACATCGCGACACAGGCGAAGAAGACAACAAGGTGGAACGAGTGCCTGCACATAAGGGACAATTTGAATATGTGGCACTATATAACGCAAGCGACTCGCTACTGAACGAGGCTTGGATGGGCTATAATTCACAAGGGTTTGCAATCATGAACACCGCTTCCTACAATCTTAAAGACGACACCATAAGCGATGATTGTATGGACAAAGAGGGCATAGTGATGGCTTTGGCTTTGAGCAAATGCGCCACAGTTGACGATTTTGAAGCATTGCTTGACACTTTGCCCAAACCTCTTGGCGTAGAAGCCAATTTCGGAGTTATAGATGCCCTTGGCAATGGTGCTTATTTTGAAACCAACAATTACACCTACACTCGTTTCGACCTAAAAGACTCGCCCAACGGAATATTGGTTCGCACTAACTATTCTTATAGCGGACGCACAGATGAAGGCATGGGCTACATAAGAGAAGCCAATGAGATTGCATTGATGCAGCCCCACGTTGAGAAAGCCGATTTCACTCCAATTGTTCTCACTGAAGAAATTTCAAAAACCTATTATCATAGTCTTTTAGGGCACGACTTCACTCACGACAATCTGCAATGGATTGTTGACCAAGATTTTATTCCTCGGCGCTCATCATCGGCATCGTGCTGCATTGAAGGCATCAAGCCGGGAGAAAAAGGCGACGCCACCGTGATGTGGATAAATTTGGGATTTCCTCCATGCTCAGAGCTGCGATTGGTGCAGCTTGGCGACAACGGCGTGCCTACGGAATTGCGTGGCATACTGCCCAATGGGCACTCTCAGCTGTGTGACCTGGTTGTGCAACGTAAGCACCAAGTGTTCCCCATAAAGCGCGGCAACGGCAAGCAATATCTTAGAATGAGCTTGTTGTATAATGCCGAGGGAACCGGCTATTGCCAACAGCTTATTCCCGAAAACAAACAATATTATTACGATAAATGCAAGCAATTGAAGCGTAAAAAATAAACACTATAAAGAACTTATATTATGTGGACAAAAGTGATTTTGACCGTAGTGTTACTTATTGTGTCGAATGTATTTATGACATTTGCATGGTATGGACACCTAAAACTCCAAAATATGGGCATCAGCACAGGCTGGCCAATCTTTGCAGTAGTGCTTTTCTCTTGGGGCATTGCGTTGTTTGAATATTCATTTCAAGTTCCTGCCAACCGCATCGGTTACGTAGAGAACGGTGGCCCGTTCTCACTTATTCAGCTAAAAGTGATACAAGAGGTGATAACGCTCACGGTATTCACTTTGGTGGCAACACTCATGTTTAAGGGGGAGAGCCTACGTTGGAACCACATTGTGAGTTTTTTGCTGTTGGTTGGTGCGGTGTATTTTGCGTTTCTCAACACATCAGGCAAATAATCAATTATCTCACAGCAAATCATGACAACCAAAACCTTCAGTGTCACCTCAGGGAAATATGTATCAACCGTGTTTCATGACTTCATGAAGCATTTTTGGTGGGCATTTTTGCTACCCATTGTGGTGTGCTTTTCTTTGGCAGGTGTGCACACAGGCTTTGTGTTTTTAGCATTGACATTGATTTTCATTGTCTATCCTATGGCATTATCGTTTGTGTATTTTGCCAACTGCATGGTGATTGAAATCAGGTGGTCGATGCTGTCAAAAACAATGGAACTTGCCAACGAAGGTGTTTTGTTGCGGTTTGAAAATGGTAGCCATCTTATCAAGTGGGATGAAATCGGCGGTTACAGAGCAAAACGCAATCATCTCATAATAAACCTGAATCATCGCCGATACTGTTATTTCTTCGTTCCTTACGAAGCCTTTAATAGTACCGATGACTTGCGGCAATTTGTGCTTACACTGAAACAGCATCTGCCATAAGGAGCTGATGCTGCCAATATCTTTTTTGTTAAGAATCAATAGGGCGGTGTCAGCCTTTTATTTGGCGCACACATGTCTTGTCGCTCAAATCAATGAGATGTTGTCTATAAAGATGCCCTAAGGCCTTTTTGAAATCTTTTTTGCTGCACTTAAAGGTGACCCTTATTTCCTCGGGCGAAGAAGCATCGGTGATGCGCATTGTGCCGCGATTGCGAGCCAAATAGGAGAGAATTGAATCGGCAATCTCCTGCTCTCGCGATTTGGCAACCTGCCCAAGCATAACGTCAATCTTACCGTCTCTACGCAAAGTGTTGATATATCCTTTGAGGCGTTCCCCTATGTTAACATCCTGAAAAATCTGATTGTGGTAAATCATACCCGAAAACAGATTGTTGATGATGACCTTAAAGCCAAGGTCGGTGCGCTGTGCCACCAGCAGGTCAACCTCATCAAACGGCTTGAATGGGGCGATGGTGTTGTCAAGAAACTTATCGATTTTAGCCGATGCCACAATGCGCTGAGAGTTATCGTCAACGTAAACATACACAATATACCACCGGCCTTGCATCATTCTTACTTTCTGCTCGCGAAAAGGAACAAGCAAATCTTTCATCAAACCCCAGTCGAGAAATGCGCCCACATTGCTCACGCTCTTCACGCGAAGCAAAGCAAATTCGCCAACCATTGCCAGAGGCTTCTCGGTGGTTGCCACCATGCGGTCTTCCGAATCATTATAAACAAAGACGTCAACCTTATCGCCAATTTGCATATCGGATAACGTGTAACGACGAGGCATAAGCACCTCTTCAGTGCCTTCTTCAGGACCAAGGTATAATCCAAAATCTACCTTCCTTTTCACCGTCAAGGTGTTTATTTTTCCTAATTCAATACTCATAAGTTGAAAATTTTGCACGAATATCGCAAAAATATTTAAATATCTCGACTTAATTATTTGAAAATTTTTTGTACCTTTATAAAAATTATGGAATGAAAATGTAAAGTTGAAACTAAACGAACCAATCAAATAGATGAAACAACATTACTTTGAACTGATATTGGCTGTCATAATTGGCATATTTACAGTAGGTTGCAAGGGTTTGTCGGACACTACCGGCGAGATGTCAACCGACAGTGTTGCCATCAAAACCGTGGAATTGGGCGACACATCATTTTTCCCTTTGACCACAGGCGGCAAGTGTGACGTTGTTGTTAATGCACATATCTCATATCCGCAAGCATTCAAAGACGCACAATCAACTAAAACTTTGCAACAACTATTTGTGACCTCTATACTTGGAACAACCGATTCTTTGCCATTAGAAAAATCGGTTGCCGACTATGTTGCAACTGTGATGCATCAATATGGAATAAGCGAAAACGAGCGTGCCGAAGACATTGAAGACGACTATGAAAGCGTTTATCAATATTCAACCGATATTACAATTTCGCCCATATACAACAAAAATGGCATTTTGACATTTTGCAAATCAGAAAACACCACCAAGAATGGACGTCAAACAATGTCCACCCATCTTTATTATAACTTAGACATTGAGCAGATGAAGCAAATAGAACTTAGCGACTTATTTGTTGAATCGTGCTACAACGACTTGGTGCTACTCATCAAAGCCGCACTTAAAAGGCAGCTAAATGCAAAGACTGAGGACGAAGTGATAAATCAGGGTTATTTCAATCTTGACAACATGAATGTCAGCAACAATTTTAAGATTGGCGACAAAGGCATCACTTGGACTTATTTGCCTTATGAAATTGCATTGCTGAGTGTGGGTGAAACCAACATCACCGTCAGCTACGACGAGCTTGAAATGTTTTTGCAGGACAACAAGCTGGTGGCACGTATTCAGCAGTAAACTGGGCATTATCTCCGAAAGAAGGACAAAATGCCACTATTAATGCTGAAGAAAAGACAATTTAATTCTGCACAAAATTAGCAATGGAACATATCTTAAAATATTTTCAACACCTCACACCGCAACAAAAACTACAATTTGAGGCGTTAGGTAAGTTATATCCTGAATGGAACGAGAAAATCAATGTGATTTCACGCAAAGACATTGAAAATTTATACGTTAACCACATCCTTCACTCGCTGGGTATCGTGGAGTTTATTGACTTTAAACCCGGCACAGAAGTGCTTGACTTTGGCACAGGAGGCGGTTTCCCCGGTATTCCTTTGGCAATATTTTTTCCCGAGGTGAAATTTCACCTTGTTGACCGCATTGGCAAAAAGCTAAAGGTGGCTGGTGATATTGTTCAACAATTAGGATTGAAAAACGTGACCATGCAACATGGCGACATCAAAGAAGTGAAGGGGAAATATCATTTTGTGGTTAGCCGAGCCGTTATGCCACTTGATGATATGGTTCCATTGGTGAGAAAGCTAATTTCACATGAGATGATAAACGCTGTTCCAAATGGCATTATCTGCTTGAAAGGTGGCGACCTGGCCGATGAGCTGAGGAAGCATAACGATGCATTAGTATGTGATTTAAAGGTATATTTCTCAGAACCATTTTTTGAAACTAAGAAAGTTGTGTATTTGCCTCTTTAGTCAAAAGGCAATTAATGGGAGAGAGAACCATCAGATAATTTAATTAGGAAAAATAAGCGAATGAAGATATCACGTTTTGTAACGGAACTATTTCAAGAAAACTGCTACGTCGTTTGGGATGAAGAGAGTCGGCAAGCGGCCATCATTGACCCAGGTATGATGAAAGATGGTGAGCGCCAATCAGTTGACGACTTTATTGCAAATAACAGCCTCACATTAAACTATATTTTGCTTACGCACATGCACGTTGACCATGTGGCATCGGCGCAATACATTTCAACCAAATATGGATGCGAGATATATGCCCATAACCTTGATTCCGATTTAGGAAATATACTGCCATTGCAAGTGAAAGCATTTCATTTGAAACTCAATCTTACGCCGCTGGTAGCTAACAAATATGTAACTGACGGCGACCGTTTGCAATTGGCAGGCGAAACCATTGAGGTGTTGCACACTCCGGGTCATTCTCCCGGGGGAGTGACTTATTATTTCGCTCAATCGTGCGCGGCATTCACCGGTGACAGCGTGTTTAACGGCAGTATAGGCCGCACCGACTTATGGGGAGGTGATTATGACCAACTGATAAGTGCAATACGCAACAAGATACTAACTTTGCCGGGCGATACAGTGTTATATCCTGGACACGGGCCATCCACAACAGCCGACGACGAGCGACAATATAATATGTATCTTCGATAAAGAATCTCCAACATCAATCCTTTTTTTAACCAATACAGCCGAACCGGTGTTAACCAATTCGGCTGTATGTTTTTGTTTGTAATAATGATTCGGCTTATTCAGCAGTTTGCTTTGCATCTTGTGGTTTGAGCCACTTATCGAGCCAAGAGAAGAACTCACGTTGCCACAACAAAGCATTTTGTGGTTTCAGAATCCAGTGGTTCTCATCGGGGAATGTTACCAAATGCGATGGGATTCCACGCAATTTGGCTGCGTTGAATGCCATCATACCTTGTGTGAACACAATTCGATAGTCTAATTCGCCCACAGTAATCATGATTGGAGTATCCCAATTTTGAACAAACTTATGTGGCGAGTTTGCAAATGTGCGTTGGGCAGTGGCATTGTCTTTATCCCAGAATGCGCCGCCCATATCCCAGTTGGCAAACCACATTTCTTCTGTTTCAAGATATTGGCTCTCAATGTTGAAGATTCCGGCATGGGCAATGAATGCAGCAAAACGTCCTTCGTGATGTCCTGCCAACCAGTAAACCGAGAAGCCACCGTAGCTTGCGCCAACAGCACCAATATGACTTGAATCAACATACGGTTCTTGCTTCATATAATCAACGGCACTTAAATAGTCCTTCATGTTTTGACCTCCATAGTCACCTGAAATCTGTGCATTCCATTCGGTGCCAAAGCCAGGCAAGCCGCGGCGGTTAGGTGCAATCACAATATAACCATTTGATGCCATGAGGCGCAGATTCCAGCGGTAAGACCAGAATTGGCTCACAGGCGATTGAGGTCCACCTTGACAATACAATATTGCCGGATATTTTTTAGAAGCATCAAACTCGGGAGGATAGAGCACCCAAGTGGTCATGAGTTTGCCGTCGGTTGTAGGCACCAAGCGCTTTTCAACCTTTATTGGTTTCAGTTGAGATAGCAACTCATCGTTCACGTTTGTGAGTTTTGTGGGCTCGGCACCTTGTTTCACAGCATAAATCTCATTAGGTTCATTGAAGCTGTGGCGCAAAGTATAAATCACATCACCGGCAGGTACCACTGCTGCATAGTCACATTCACCGGCAGCAATTGTGTCAACAGCATGTGAAGCCACGTTGATTTTAAACATTGGAATAGTTCCTTGGAATGGAGCCACAAAATAGATGTCTTTGTCATCGTCACCCCAAGCAATGGCATCAACGCTATAATCCCATTCAGCAGTGAGGTCGATTTTTTCACCGCTTTCCATGTCAAGCACAAAGATGCGGTTCTTATCGCTTTCACAACCATCATGCTCCATCGATAGCCAAGCAAGTTTCTTGCCGTCGTGAGAGAAAACCGGGTTAGTGTCATAGCCCATCATACCCTCAGTGAGGTTAACGATTTTGCCGGTTTCTACATCATATTTATAAAGGTCGGAATTGGTTGAGATTGAATATTCAAGGCCTGTCTTTTTACGGCTAACGTAAACAATGCCTTTGCTATCGGCAGTCCAAGCAATCGACTCAATCGACCCAAATGGCTTCATTGGTGCCTCAAACTGTTCGCCTTCAAGCAAATCTTTCACATTCAGCAACTCGCTGCCATTGAAATCAGCAACAAAAGTGTGAGGAATCTCTTTCACCCATTCGTCCCAGTGACGATACATCAAATCGTCAATGATGCGAGCATTAGCTTTGGGAAGGTCGGGATGCTTGTCAACGGTTGTTTCACCGTATTTCACCGTTGAGATGAAAGCCACCTTTTTCTCATCGGGTGAGAATACAAAACCGTCAACGCCGTTTTCAATTTCTGACACGCATTTGCGTGAGCTGCCATCAACATTCATGGTGAAAAGTTGCATTTTTTCGCCTTCGCGAGCAATGAACGCAATCTTCTTACCTTCATCAATGAATGTCTCGTTTTGTTCTGAACTTGCAGTTTTGGTGAGTCGCACAGCATTGCTGCCATCGGCATTCATAATCCACAACTCACGATTTCCTTTATTAAGTTCAATGTTTTCATAGGTGATTCCATAAAGAATCTTTGTGCCATCGGGAGAAACCGTTATACCGGTCACACGACCAAGCCCCTCAAGAATCTCAGGGGTAAACTGCCCGTTTTCAACCGTCAAATTGGGCTTTTCAATGATAGTTTCATCGTTGGCTGTTCCACACGATGAAACTGTGGCTAAAGCCAATAATGATACCATAACGCTTTTTGATGTTAAATTCATAATATACTGTTTATTATTGTTTAGTATTTATTGTATTTCTTGTTCTTCTTGTAATGCTTATTCTGCGCCTTATTGCCATTGTATGGAGCATTGCCACGAGGTATCTGCCCGATGCCTCGAGGATAGAGCAACGCAATAAGGTCGGGGCGGTGCAAACGAGTGAGCGCATTAAAAATGTCGCGTTTATAATTGTCATCGTACCAAAAGAAAAATTTGCGCTGAGCAAGTTTATCATTTTTCTCTATGGGCGTATATACCGGTTTTAATGTGTAAGGGTGTACACCACAATAATACGTCTCGGTTGATACCGTCATAGGGGTAGGCGTGAAATCCTGTACTTGCTCAAGATGAAAATTCAATTTCTTGGTTTCTGCCGCCAATTCTGCCATAGCAACTTCAGTGCATCCCGGATGTGACGATATAAAATAAGGTATCAGTTGCTGATTAAGTCCGTATTTGCTGTTTACTTCGTCAAAAATCTTTTTGAACTGATGAAACAACTCAAATGATGGTTTGCGCATCAAGAATAGCACATCGTCGTTAGTGTGCTCTGGAGCGACCTTTAGTCTGCCTGATACATGGTATCGTATCAGTTCATCAATGTAGCGCTGATTCACTTTCTCAATACGTTTATCGCCACATTGATGCATAGCAAGGTCGTAACGAACACCGCTGCCAATAAACGACTTCTTCACTTGTGGGATAGCATCAACAGCATGATAAACATCGAGCAAGGGCTGATGGTCGTTACGCAAATTGACACACGGTTTTGGGTGAAGGCACGATGGACGCGCGCATTTTTTGCATAACGAAATATCCTTGCCATGCATGGCATACATGTTGGCCGACGGGCCGCCAAGGTCTGATATATACCCCTTGAAATCGGGCATCTTGATGATTTGATGCACTTCTTTGAGAATCGATTCCTTGCTTCGGCTTGCAATGAACTTGCCTTGATGGGCTGATATAGTGCAAAAAGCGCAACCTCCAAAACACCCTCTATGCATATTCACCGAGTGACGAATCATTTCATAAGCGGGAATGGTTTTGCCATTGTATCTGGGATGTGGCATGCGCGTATATTGTAAATCAAATGATGCATCGATTTGAGCCGTTGTCATTGGCTGATTGGTGTGATTTACCTTTATTGCAATATTGCCGGTGATTTGCCAAAGGTTGTGACCATTCCACAGGTTCGATTCAACCTCAATATGCTTGAAGTTCTCAGCTTGGAAAACCTTATTGCGACGGCACTCGTCAAACGAGTGTAAAACAACATCGTCGGGCAAACGATTGTTAAAGTCATCTATGCTGCATCTCACCACGGTTTGGGCAATATCGGTGAGCTGTTCAATACTTTTTCCTTGATTGAGGGCATCAACAATTTCAAGCATAGGTGTTTCGCCCATGCCGTAAAGAATCATATCGGCTTTACAATCATCCAAAAGTGATGGTTTAAGCTCGTTGTCCCAATAGTCGTAGTGCGAAAGCCGTCTCAGCGATGCCTCAATGCCGCCAGCAATCAGAGGCACATCGGGATATAGCTGCTTGAGGATTTGAGAATAAACAATGGTAGCTCTGTCGGGTCTCATGCCAGCCCTGCCGTCGGGGGTGTACGCATCGTCGCTACGACGGCGGCGATTAGCGGTGTAATGATTCACCATCGAGTCCATTGCACCTGCCGATATGCCAAAGCACAAACGAGGACGGCCAAGTTTCTTGAAGTCACGCAAGTCGTCGCGCCAGTTTGGCTGAGGAATCACAGCCACGCGATAACCGTGTGCTTGCAACACACGGCCAATCACAGCAATGCCCATTGACGGATGGTCGATATAAGCGTCGCCCGAAAAGAGAATCACATCAATATAATCCCATCCCAATTGCTCAATTTCTTTTTTTGAGGTGGGCAACCAGTCTCGGGGCGAAAAATGCAAGTTATTATTGTTGCTGTTATTCATATCATCACATCAAAAATGGGCTATTCTTGCATTGATTTCATGCGGTTCTCAAGTCGCAAGATTTCGTCTCTGAGGCGAGCGGCCTCAATGAAATCCATATTCTTTGCAGCAGCAATCATGTTTGAGCGCATCACCTCAATTGATTTGCCCAAATCGCTTGCACTCATATATTGCACAACCGGGTCGGCAGCTATGCCAAGCGAGCCATCAAATTCTGCTTCAATAAATTGCATATTCTTGTTTTTGCTCTTGGCCGACGACTCGGAGTGGGCACTAAATGCCGACGTGTTGGCAAATTCATTGTCGATGCCAACAATGGCACTGCGTTGCTTAACAATCGCCTTTGGCGTAATGCCATGTTCCTCGTTATAGGCAAGCTGTATGCTACGACGGCGCTCGGTCTCGTCGATTGTTTGCTGCATCGACTGAGTAATTTTATCGGCATACATAATCACCTCTCCGTTAAGGTTTCGGGCAGCGCGGCCTGCTGTCTGTGTGAGTGAACGGTTTGAACGCAAGAATCCTTCTTTGTCGGCATCAATGATAGCCACAAGCGACACCTCCGGCAAATCCAAGCCTTCGCGCAACAGATTCACGCCCACAAGCACATCAATCTCTCCGGCTCGCAAATCGTCAAGAATCTTTATGCGGTCCATTGTATCGACACCTGAGTGGATATATGACACTCTCACATCGTTGTTGGCAAGGAACTCGGTAAGCTCTTCTGCCATACGCTTTGTGAGTGTGGTGACAAGTGTACGTTCGCCTTTGGCTACACGGCTCTGAATTTCATCAATCAAATCGTCAATCTGGCCAAGCGACGGCCTCACGGTGATGCGAGGGTCAAGCAAACCGGTGGGGCGGATAATCTGTTCGGTAACTATGCCTTCTGACTTTTCAAGCTCATAGTCGGCAGGCGTTGCACTCACATATATGGTTTGATTGGTCAGCGACTCAAACTCTTCAAACTTCAAAGGACGGTTGTCAACAGCAGCCTGTAACCTGAATCCGTAGTTTACCAGATTTGATTTGCGGGCTTGGTCACCGCCAAACATACCTCTGATTTGAGGCACGGTAACATGACTCTCATCAATTATTGTCAAGAAATCTTTTGGGAAGCAATCGAGCAGGCAAAATGGGCGCATACCGGGCTCACGGCCGTCGAAGTATCGCGAATAATTTTCGATACCTGAACAATAGCCTACTTCTCGTATCATCTCAATGTCATATTCCACACGTTCTTTCAACCGCTGAGCTTCAACAGGGCGGCCTTCTTTCAGGAACATATCAACTTGTGTGCCCAAATCAACCGATATTTCACCCAAGGCTTTGATAACCCTTTCCTTAGATGCCACAAACAAATTGGCAGGATAAATCTTAAATGCATCAACGCGTTCGGTTGGCAATTGGGTCTCGGCATCAAGTATTTGTATTGATTCAATCTCATTACCCCAGAATATAATGCGCACCATGATTTTCTCATAAGCAAGAGAAACATCAACAGTGTCGCCCGTAACGCGGAATGTACCTCCCACAAATTGAACATCGCTTCGTGAATATAGGGCGTCAACCAACATGGTGAGGAAACGGTCGCGATGTAAATCTTGACCAACGTGCACCATTATGGCATTGCTATCAAAATCGGCGGGATTGCCCATGCCATATATGCATGACACTGACGATACCACAATAATATCGCGGCGACCCGAAAGTAGGGCAGCTGTGGTGGCCAAACGCAAACGGTCAATTTCCTCGTTTATGGCAAGGTCTTTCTCTATATATTTATCCGTAGATGGAATATATGCCTCTGGTTGATAATAGTCGTAATACGACACAAAATAATGCAC
Source organism: Muribaculaceae bacterium (assembly GCA_051871515.1). GTDB lineage: Bacteria > Bacteroidota > Bacteroidia > Bacteroidales > Muribaculaceae > SFTJ01. The sequence continues at coordinate 23,895 of JBJECY010000078.1, forward strand.
CGAATTTTCGGGGAAAAAAGCCTTAAACTCAGCATATAGCTGTGCTGCAAGCGTTTTGTTGTGCGACAAGATGAGCGTTGGCTTGTGTGTGTTGGCAATTACATTTGCCATTGTAAACGTCTTGCCCGAACCGGTTACTCCAAGCAGAGTTTGATAGGGCACACCACTGTTAACGCCGTCAGTGAGTTGGCTGATGGCTGCCGGTTGGTCGCCCGTAGGCTCATAATCAGAGTGTAATATGAAATCCATACCTTAGTTGTTGTCTTCTTTATTTAATCTACAAAAATACAAAAAAGTGGCGAAAGAGAGCGATCAAGCTCACGAATATCGAATAAATAATGACATATTTTGAAGCATTTTGCTTAATTTTGCAAAAGATTCTAAGAAAATGAGATTAATCAAATGATTGCTATACAGAATTTATCGGTGGAGTTTAGTAGTAAAGCTCTATTTGATAACATCAACTACGTAATAAACAAGCGCGACCGCATAGCCTTGGTTGGACGCAACGGCGCCGGCAAATCAACCATGCTAAAGATTATTGCCGGATTGCAAAACCCCACCAAAGGCAGCGTATCAAAGCCCAACGACATAACCATTGGCTATCTACCTCAGCAAATGGTGCTTACTGACACAAAAACGCTCATTGATGATGTGAGCGAGGCTTTTGAACACATTAAAGAGGTTGATGATAAAATCGTAGAAATAAACAAACAGCTTCAAAATCGCACCGATTACGATAGTGAGGAATATCAACTAATAATTGACCGACTCACCCATTACACCGAGCTGCAAACCATGTTTCAGTCAGATAATTGCCTTGCTGAAATGGAACGCACGCTCATGGGATTGGGATTCAAGCGCAGCGACTTCAACCGTCAAACAAGCGAGTTTAGCGGCGGATGGCGCATGCGCGTGGAATTGGCAAAACTGTTGTTGCGCAAGCCCGATGTGTTGCTGCTCGATGAGCCTACCAACCACCTCGACATAGAGTCGATACAGTGGCTTGAGAATTTCATTAAAGCAAAAGGCAACACCATTGTATTAGTGTCGCACGACCGTGCTTTTATTGACAATGTCACAAATCGCACCATAGAAATATCTCTTGGCAAAATCTATGATTATGCCGTAAATTATTCAAAATTCCTGGTTTTGCGCAAGGAACGTATTGAGCAACAGATGCGTGCCTTTCAAAATCAACAAAAGCAGATACAAGACACAGAGGCTTTTATTGAGCGTTTTCGTTATAAACCCACCAAGTCAGTGCAGGTGCAAAGCCGCATCAAGCAGCTTGAAAAAATTGAGCGTATTGAGGTTGACCAAGTTGATAACTCACGCATCAACCTAAAGTTTCCTCCGGCGCCACGCTCAGGCGATTATCCTGTGATTGCCGAGGACTTGGCTAAAAGCTATGGCAACCATCTGGTGTTTGAAAATGTCAATTTCACCATAAAAAGAGGGGAGAAGGTGGCATTTGTGGGCAAGAACGGAGAAGGTAAATCAACCCTCGTGAAATGCATCATGAACGAGATTGCCGACTATACCGGTTCGCTTAAACTTGGCTATAACGTGAAAATTGGCTACTTCGCTCAAAACCAAGCTCAATTGCTCGACCAAGAAATCACGGTGCATGACACCATCGACCGCATTGCAGTGGGTGACATACGCACCCGCATCAATGACATCTTGGGCGCATTTATGTTTGGCGGCGAGGAGGCAGAGAAAAAAGTGAAGGTGCTCTCGGGCGGCGAGAAATCACGTTTGGCAATGATACGACTATTGTTGCAGCCAGTGAACTTACTTATACTTGATGAGCCGACCAACCACCTCGATATCCCATCAAAAGACGTGCTGAAAGAGGCTATTGCCTCATTCAATGGCACGGCAATAATTGTGTCGCACGACCGTGCGTTTCTCGATGGTTTGGTTGATAAAGTATATGAGTTTGGCGGTGGTAAGGTGAAAGAACACCTTGGCGGAATCTATGACTTCTTGCAAACCAAGCAAATTGAAAGCCTTAGAGAACTTGAGGTGACGAAAGCTGCCCCAAAGCCACAACAGAGTGCAAGCGTGAATCAAACCAATGTGACGCCACAAACCGTAAGCGAGTCAAAACGCTCTTATTTTGAACAAAAGGAGCATGACAAACTTGTGCGTCAGGCAAACAAGCGCGTGAAAGAAACTGAAGCATTGATTGAGAAATTCGAAGAAGAAATTGCTGAAATAGAAAGCGCTCTCGCTGCTGGAGAATGTAACGACCCACAAATATTTGAACGTCATGCTACTATTCAAAAAAAGCTTGAAAATGCCATGAGCGAGTGGGAACTGGCATCACAGGCAGTTGAAGACCTCATGAAATAGGCTTGCGAACAAAGGATAATAATAGCAGATAACTAAGCATTTAATTCATAACAGAATACAACTAAACAAATTAATATTCAACAATTTATATAAAATGAACAGTTTAAAATTAACGGTTTTATCATTAGCTTTTATTTCAACTTTAACAATGAATGCAGGTGATAATGTAAAAGGCGGAGTTAACAGAGCCAACCTTGATGTGGCAGTGGCTCCGGGAGAAGATTTCTATCAGTATGCTACCGGTGGATGGCAAAAGAACCATCCACTTGACCCTCAATATGCACGTTTTGGCACATTCGACGCATTGGCTGAGAACAATCGGGAGCAAATCAAGGACCTCATCTTGAACCTTGACAAGACCCAACACGAGAGAGGTAGTGTGGCACAAAAAGTCAATGACCTCTATAAATTAGGCATGGACAGTGTGCGTCTCAACAACGAGGGCGCATCGCCACTCAGCGACGACCTTGCTCGCATAGCATCAATGAAGCGCGCTGACCTGATGAACACACTGGTGTGGATGCACAAGGGCGTAAGCTCAGCATTCTTTGGTGTTTTTGTGATGGCCGACCTTCAGAACTCTGATGTAAATATTGTTTACGCGGCTCAAGCCGGATTGGGTATGGGTGACCGTGACTATTATCTTGAAAATGATGAAAACAGCACAAGAATCCGCAATGCTTATATTGACTACATCAAGACAATAATGACACTCGCCGGCTATAAACCAGCTGCTGCGAAGAAAGCTGCAAAAACAGTCCTTAAGATTGAGACAGAAATTGCCAAAGTGACAATGACTCGCGAAGAAAGTCGCGACATCTCACGCATGTATAATATATATAATGTGGAGAAAGCCATTGCTGATTTCCCTCACATCAATTGGAACCAATATCTCACCGCCTTGGGACTTAACGGTGTTGACAAGCTGTGCATCACTGAACCAAAGGCTCTTGCCAAGGTTGATGAGCTTATGAACACTTTGACCGACCAAGAAGTGAAAGACTATTTGGCATACAATGTAATAAGCTCAGCCTCGCCTTATCTGAGCGATAAGTTTGTTGATGCCAACTTTGAGATGTTCTCACATGTGATGTCGGGCAAGACACAACAACAACCACGTTGGAAGCGCGCTCTAAGCGTGCCTAATGGTGTCCTTGGTGAGGCAGTTGGTGAGTTATACGTCAACAAGTATTTCCCCGCTTCATCAAAAGAGAAGATGCTTAAGCTGGTGAACAACCTTAAAGTGTCGCTTGCCGAGCATATTGCTAACCTTGATTGGATGAGCGACAAAACCAAGGTGAATGCGTTGGTGAAGCTCAACAGCTTCAGTGTAAAGATTGGTTATCCTGACAAATGGCGTGATTATTCGGGCATTGACATTGACCCAACACTCACTTATTGGGAAAACATTAAACGTGCAAGAGCGTTTGAAACCGCTCATTCACTCTCAAAATACGGCAAACCGGTTGACCGCGAAGAGTGGGGCATGACACCTCAAACAGTAAATGCCTACTACAACCCAACCACCAACGAGATTTGCTTCCCGGCAGGTATTCTTCAAGCTCCGTATTTTGACCCCGAAGCCGACGACGCAAGCAATTATGGTGCTATTGGCGTGGTTATTGGTCACGAAATGACTCACGGATTTGACGACCAAGGACGCAATTTTGACCAAAACGGCAATATGACCGACTGGTGGACACAAGAAGATGCCGATAAGTTTAAGGCTAAAACACAAGTGCTTATTGAACAATTCAATAATATAATTGTGCTTGGCGACACTCACGCCAATGGCGCATACACTCTGGGCGAGAACATTGCTGACCAAGGCGGTTTGCGTGTTTCGTACACAGCATTCAAGAAAACCGACCAAGGCAAATCGTCAGAAAAGACCGACGGATTTACTCCCGACCAACGATTCTATCTGAGCTATGCTAATGTTTGGGCTGCCAACATCACCAATGAAGAAATTCTGCGTCGCACCAAGGTTGACGTTCATTCACTTGGCAAATGGAGAGTTAACGGCAGCTTGCGCAACATCAACACTTTCTTTGATGCTTTTGGCATTAAGAGCGGCGATAGCATGTATCTTGAACCTGACCAACGAGTGATTATCTGGTAATAGGATAAATAACTGAACTTTTTTTGATGGAGTGAATACTGCCACAACACACAATGGGGCAATTCACTCCATCACTTTTTTGCATTTGCCACTTAGCCAAATCACGCCTAAACACAACATTAACAATTAAAAGCATGTTAATTAGGCAAAAAAAATAAAGCTAAATTTGTTAAACGCAACAAATAATTGTAATTTTGCACCCGATTTGGTGTGAAAGCACCCAAACGATAAGAAATTAATAACACAATAAATAATATATTTTTCAGAAATGAATGTAAATTTTGAAAAGAAAGATAACGTTAATGGCGTTATCACTATTACACTCAACGAAGTAGACTATAGCGAAAAGGTTAACAAAGAGCTCAAGTTGCTTGGTCAAAAGCGCCCAATTAAAGGATTCCGTCCGGGCCACACTCCACTTTCTCTGCTTAAGAAACTTTATGGCAAGCAAATATTGGCAGAAGTGGTAAACGAAGAAATCGGCGAGAATCTCACCAAATATATCCACGAGAACAACATCAACATCCTTGGAGAACCAATGATTTCTAACGAATCAAAGTTCGACATTGAAAACAGCAAAGATTTTGAGTTTGTTTTCAACATTGGTATAGCTCCAGAATTCAGTGTTGACCTTGGTAATGTTTCAATCCCTTATTACACAATTGAGGTTGACGATGAGATGTATGAAAACCACAGCAACAGTTTGCGTAGTCGCTTTGGTCGCCAAGTACCAGGCGAAGAAGCTACAGAAGAAGCTGTGCTGAAAGGTTCAATGGTAGAGCTCAACGAAGATGGCACTGAGAAAGAAGGCGGCATCAATGTTGAAAGCACCACCATACTCAGCAAGTATTTCAAGAACGATGGCGAGAAAGAAAAGTTCAACGGCAAAAAGTGTGGCGAAGAAGTTGTTTTCAACCCTAACACTGCCTATGATGGCAATGCGGTAGAACTTGCTTCATTGCTCAACCTTGACCGCAAAGATGCCGAAGTGAAGAGCGACTTTAAGTTTACAATCTCTGAAATCATTGTAAATAAGCCTGCTGAACTTGACCAAGAATACTTTGATATGGCTCTTGGCAAAGACGCTGTAAAGAACGAAGAAGAATATAAAGAGAGACTGAAGGCCGACATTGCAACATCGCTTAAAGGCGACAGCAACTACCGCTTCACTTTGGATGCTCAAGATGCTATCTTGGCTCAAATCGGCGAAATTGAATTGCCCGATGAGTTCCTCAAGAAATTCTTCGTTAGCCGCGATGAGAAAAACACTCCTGAAAAGATGGAGGAAGATTATCCAAGAATGCGTCCACAACTCATTTGGCAACTTGCTAAAGATAAGATTGCAAAAGATGCGCAACTCAAGGTTGAAGAAAATGACTTGCTCAACATTGCCAAGCTCATTGTTTCTCAACAATTCACTCAATATGGCATTTACAACGCGCCAGAGGATTTGATTGAACGTCATGCACAAGAGATTCTCCAAAAGCAAGAATATCGCCGCGACATTTCAACCCGTGCTGTTGATGATAAGATTTTTGCTCACATTCAAGCTAATGCAAAGATTGATAATAAAGTCGTTTCGGTGAAAGAATTCAATGCATTGTTTGAGAACAAGTGATTTTCAATCAACCCAAGCGATTGGTTGAAAAATAAAATACATGTGGAGTGATATCTGATAATGGCAACATAGAGATATTACTCCATTTTTATTTATTTTGCCAAGCATAATACCACACTTGGCAAAGTTTTTGTAAAACATAAATTATAGAAACAACAAAAACTTGTATAGATAATATGAAGAACGATTTTAGAGACTATGCAGTGAAGCACTTAGGGTTAAATGGTTTAGCACTTGACCAATATGCAAATATCACAAGCAGCTACATCAACCCAACCATAATTGAGGAACGCCAGCTCAACGTGGCCCAAATGGATGTGTTCTCACGACTGATGATGGACCGCATCATTTTCCTTGGCACGCAAATCGACGATTACACAGCCAATGTGATACAGGCTCAATTGCTCTATTTGGACTCTGCGGACCCAGGAAAAGACGTATCGATATACCTCAACTCGCCTGGTGGCTCGGTGTATGCCGGTCTGGGCATCTATGACACTATGCAATACATCCAAAGTGACGTATCGACCATCTGCACCGGCATGGCAGCTTCTATGGCAGCAGTTCTGCTTGTTGCCGGACAAAAGGGCAAGCGTTTTGCACTGAAGCACTCACGCGTTATGATACATCAACCTCTTGGTGGCGTGCAAGGTCAAGCCAGCGACATTGAAATCACGGCAAGAGAAATACTCAAGTTGAAGCAAGAACTCTATAACATCATTGCCGACCACTCGGGTCAAACTTATGAGCAAGTTGAGCGCGACTCTGACCGCGACCATTGGATGACTTCACAAGAAGCCCTCAACTATGGCATGATTGACCATGTACTGCAACGCGAAAAAACAATACAGAATGAAGAAAAATAAAGATTCGGAACTGTTTTGTAGTTTTTGCGGACGCACGTCAAGCGAAGTGGAGCTGATTATGCCCGGCATTAACGGTTGCATCTGCAACGAGTGTGCTGAGCAAGCCAATGAATTGGCAAAGGAGTACCTTCATAAACAAAAGGAAACGGCAACAAAAGCTTTTGACGAGAGTCTCAAAAACATACCAACGCCAAAAGAAATAAACCAATATCTTGATCAATATGTGATTGGGCAAAACGAAGCCAAGAAATATCTCTCGGTTGCCGTTTACAATCACTATAAACGTCTCAACCAAAATGTTGACGATGTTGAGATTGAGAAGTCAAACATAATAATTGTTGGCCCCACAGGCACAGGCAAGACTTTGCTTGCAAAGACAATTGCCAAACTGCTGCAAGTGCCTTTTGCCATTGTTGACGCCACCGTGCTCACTGAAGCCGGTTATGTGGGTGAGGACATTGAGAGTCTTCTCACGCGTTTGCTGCAAGCCTGTGACTATAACACTGAGTTGGCACAGAAAGGTATTGTGTTCATTGACGAGATTGACAAGATTGCGCGCAAAGGCGACAACCCATCAATCACCCGCGACGTCAGCGGTGAGGGCGTGCAACAAGGTTTGCTAAAATTGCTTGAAGGTTCAGTAGTGAATGTGCCGCCGCAAGGAGGCCGCAAGCATCCCGACCAGAAAATGATTGCCGTTGACACCAAAAACATATTGTTTATATGCGGCGGTGCATTTGAAGGCATAGAGCGAAAAATTGCACAACGCCTAAACACTCATGTGGTGGGATTCGGCTCAACAAATAGCGCACAACGCAAACTTGACCGCGAAAGGCTGCTTCACTATGTTGCGCCACAAGACCTGAAAAGCTATGGTTTGATACCGGAAATTATTGGCCGTCTGCCCATTCTCACCAATTTGGAGCCGCTCGACAGAGATGCCCTGAGAAGGATTCTCACCGAGCCTAAAAATGCCATCACAAAGCAATATCAAAAACTCTTTGATATGGACGGCATTAAGCTCACCTTTGATGACGATGTGCTCGACTTTGTAGTTGACAAAGCAATAGAGTTTAAACTTGGTGCCCGAGGATTGCGTTCAATTGTTGAAACCATCATGATGGACGCTATGTATGAGATGCCATCGACACACGAAAAGACGTTTGTAGTGAAGCACGACTATGCGCAAAAACAGCTTGAAAAAGCCAACTTTGATATTATGCGCAGCACTCAGGATTGACGCAACGACAATTATTTCACACGAAAAATATTTTTTAGGCCCAAAAACTTGCTTTTTTTGGGCCTTTATTTTATATTTGTAATAGTCAAACCGGTAAAATCACATTATTAACCATGGCCAACAACAAACTGCTCGTGTCCGAGCTAAAGAAGCATTTCGGATTCGATACTTTTAAAGGTAACCAAGAAGCAATTATAGAGAACCTTATTGCTGAACATGACACCTTTGTGCTTATGCCCACAGGTGGCGGTAAGTCGCTGTGTTATCAATTGCCCGCGTTGATGATGGAAGGAACGGCTATTGTGATTTCTCCACTGATTGCATTGATGAAGAATCAGGTGGATGCTATGAGAAATTATAGCGAAGACGATGGCATTGCTCATTTCTTAAACTCTTCACTCTCGAGAGAAGCCATTGTGCAAGTAAAAGACGATGTAAAAAAAGGGAAGACCAAATTGCTTTATGTGGCGCCCGAATCTCTCACCAAAGAAGAAAATATAGAATTTCTCAAGACTGTGAAAATATCGTTTTATGCAGTCGATGAGGCTCATTGCATCTCGGAGTGGGGACACGACTTCCGTCCGGAATATCGCAACATACGCCCCAAAATTATTGAGATAGGAGAGAGGCCTGTTATTGCTCTCACCGCCACAGCAACACCTAAGGTGCAACACGACATCCAAAAGAACCTTGGCATGACAAACGTCACTGTTTTCAAGTCGTCGTTCAACCGCCCTAATCTCTACTACGAAGTGCGTCCAAAAACCAAGGACGTTGATAAAGAGATTATCCGTTACATAAAATCACGCGAAGGCAAGTCGGGCATCATTTATTGCCTCAGCCGCAAGAAGGTTGAAGAGCTTGCTGAAACGCTTTGTGTAAACGACATAAAAGCTTTGCCCTATCATGCTGGCATGGACAGCACCACTCGCACCGAGAATCAAGATGCCTTTTTGCTTGAAAAGGTTGATGTGATTGTTGCAACCATTGCTTTTGGTATGGGCATTGATAAGCCCGATGTGCGTTTTGTGATACACTATGACATTCCAAAAAGCCTTGAAGGCTACTACCAGGAAACCGGGCGTGCCGGTCGAGATGGCGGAGAAGGCGAGTGCATAACCTTTTACACCAAAAGCGACCTTAAAAAGCTTGAGAAGTTTATGCAAAGCAAGCCGGTGAATGAACAAGAGATTGGCAAACAGTTGCTTGCTGAGACAGCCGCCTATGCTGAGTCATCGGTGTGCCGCCGCAAAACGCTGTTACACTATTTTGGCGAGACGTTTAAGGGTGACTATTGCGGCAATTGCGACAACTGCAAGCATCCGCGCAAACGCATTGAAGCGCGCGATGAACTATGTGCCGTAATAGAAACCGTGCTTGCCCTCAAAGAAAAACGCAAATCTGACTATATTATAAAGGTGCTTCTTGGCAAGCCTGTTGAATCGAGCCACGATGAAGACCTTGAAATGTATGGCAGCGAATCGTCGAGCAACGCTAAGTTCCTTAGTGCCGTAATCAATCAAGGCATTATTGAGGGATATTTGGAGAAAGGCATTGAGAATTACGGTTTGATAAAAGCCACACAGGCAGGCAAAGACTACATCAAGAAGCCAATATCGTTTAAGATTGTTGAAGACCGTGACTTCACAGACGTTGACATAGAATCAGAATCGCGCCAAGGCGGATGTAATGCTCTTGACCCTGAGTTATATGCCATGCTCAAAGATTTGCGCAAGAAAACCGCACAACGAGTGAACTTGCCAACTTACGTTATTTTCCAAGACAACTCGCTTGAAGCAATGGCAACCACCTATCCAATCACTCTTGAAGAGCTGCAAAACATTCCTGGAGTGGGTGAGGGCAAAGCACACCGTTACGGCAAAGAATTCATTGAGCTGATTGCTCAGCATGTGCGCGAGAATGAGATTGACCGCCCCGTGGATTTCAGAGTAAAGACCTTGGCTAAACGTAGCGTGAAGAAATTGGATATAATAAAAGGTATAGACAAACAAATTCAGCTCGACACGCTTGCCGAATCACTACAACTGAAGTTCTCTGACCTCATTGACGAGATAGAATCAATTGTTTATTCGGGAACTAAAATCAACATTGACTATTATATCTCTCAAATCATTGATGATGACGACGTGGAAGACCTTGTGACCTACTTCAAAGAATGTGACAAAGATGATATTAATGCTGCATTCCAGGAATGGGGCAAAGTGTTCTCGGAAGATGAAATTAGGCTTGTGAGATTGAAGTTCATAAGTGAGAACGGAAACTAATTCATTAGATTATAATATATTAATACAGTAAAGATAAAGGCATGTTTGCATCGTATATTCTGCAAGCATGCCTTGTTATTTACTCAAACAAGGGTGGCAACACAAAAATATTTATCTTTACCACGCATTATTTGATGAATATTTGGCAAAAAATTCGTAAATTTGTGCGCAATAAATGAAACACCGCACAGCATATGCACTTACGGTTGACCATTCATATTGCAAAAAGCGGTTTTCACTACACAACACAGAATTTAAAATAGTACTAACGCCGCAAGGCAAGTTAAACAAAATTCTATATATGTCTTTTATTGAAGATCGTGTTAAAATGGAAGGTGTGACATTTGATGATGTCCTTCTTATTCCTGCCTATTCTGAGGTGTTGCCCAATCAAGTGAACTTAACGACAAAATTTTCAAGGAACATTTCGCTGAATGTGCCTTTGATTTCTGCCGCTATGGACACAGTCACCGAGTCGCAAATGGCAATAGCCATAGCTCGCGAGGGTGGCATTGGTGTAATCCACAAAAACATGTCGATTGAAGAGCAAGCACGTCAAGTGCATGCCGTGAAGCGTGCCGAGAACGGTATGATTTATGACCCTGTGACTATTATGCGAGGGTCAACAGTGCAAGATGCACTCAACATGATGCACGAATACAAAATAGGCGGTATTCCTGTGGTTGACGAGAACAAGAACCTGGTGGGTATTGTCACCAATCGCGATCTGCGATTTGAGCGCAATCTCACTCGTGTGGTTGACGAGGTTATGACCAAAGACAACTTGGTGACTACCAGCCAATCGACCAACCTTGAAGAAGCTGCCGACATTTTACAAAACCACAAGATTGAAAAATTACCTGTGGTTGACAAGAACGGCAGATTGGTGGGATTGGTAACCTACAAAGACATTACAAAAGCAAAAGACAAGCCAAATGCAGCAAAAGACCAACTTGGCCGCTTGCGCGTTGCTGCCGGCATTGGCGTCACAAAAGATTCTATGCAGCGAGCCACTGCGCTTGTTGAAGCAGGCGTTGATGCTTTGGTGATTGACACAGCACATGGTCACTCAAAAGGTGTTGTAGGCGTGTTGCGCGATGTGAAACAGGCATTCCCAAATGTTGATGTTGTTGTTGGTAACATTGCAACCGGCGATGCAGCCCGATATCTGGTTGACAACGGTGCCGACGGTGTGAAAGTGGGTATTGGTCCCGGTTCAATTTGCACCACTCGCATCATTGCCGGTATTGGCGTGCCACAACTCTCAGCAGTATATGATGTTGCCAAGGCTCTTGAGGGCACAGGTATTCCATTGATTGCCGATGGCGGTATTCGCTATTCGGGCGACATTGTGAAGGCCCTTGCTGCCGGAGCATATTCTGTGATGCTTGGCGGAATCTTTGCCGGAGTTGAAGAGTCACCGGGCGAAACCATCATCTTCAATGGCCGTAAGTTTAAGTCTTACCGTGGCATGGGAAGTCTCGAGGCAATGGAAAAAGGCTCAAAAGACCGTTATTTCCAAGGCAATGTGAGCGACAACAAGAAGCTTGTGCCAGAAGGTATTGCTGCTCGTGTGCCATATAAGGGCACTCTCTATGAGGTTGCATATCAAATGCTTGGCGGTCTCCGTGCCGGCATGGGATACTGCGGCGCTGCAACCATTGATGCGCTTCACAATGCCAAATTTGTGAAAATTACCAACGCAGGTATGCAAGAGAGCCATCCACACGATGTTGCAATCACCAGTGAAGCACCTAACTACAGCCGCGGCTGATGGGCTTCTTTTAGCAATATAGATTAAAAACGTCACATGTTGGCAAAGCCAATGATTATGTGAAACAAATATCTAATAATCCGCAATTTTTCTCAAAGCAACATTCTGCAAGAGATTTATTGCGGATTATATAATTTTTGCACATCTAATCTCGTTATAATAAAGATTTAATGTGTAATATTTTTATAAAAAACATATCAACTGATGAAAAAGAAATTATTCTTAGGAGCATTATTAGGAACCGCTTTGCTTGCATTTGCGGCCAAAGATCCTGTGATAATGAAAATCAATGGTAAAGATGTGAAGCTGTCGGAGTTTGAATATCTTTACCAAAAGAATAATAAGCAGCAAATTGAAAAAGAATCACTTGAGCAATACGTTGAGCGATTTGTGATTTATAAACTTAAAGTGAATGAGGCAGAGGAAATGCAACTCGACACCATGCAATCATTCATCAAAGAGTTTAACGGCTATAAGAATGATTTGGCTAAGCCATATCTTGAGGATAGCACATTGACCAATCGTCTTGCTCAAGAATGTTACCAACGCATGTTGCGCAATGTTGACGTGTCAAACATTTTCCTCTCTGAGGGATATGACGAAGTTGACCAAGCAGCTAAAAAGCAAAAGATTGACAGCCTGTATCAATGTCTGAAAAACGGAGAAGACATTGAGGAGCTTGCCTTTAAACATTCTGAGGATCGTAACGCCAAGCGCCTGAAAGGTAAAATGGGATATATTCGTGTGGGATTACTCCCTTATGAGTTTGAGCGCATTGCTTTCAGCACACCGGTGGGACAATTCAGCGAACCATTTCACACCATGTATGGCTGGCATATACTTAAAGTGAATGGCGAGCGTGCCGATGATGGCAAAGTGCTTGCCGAGCACATCTTGAAACTTTATCCTAAGGATGCCGACGATAGCGCAAAAGCCGAGGTGCTCAACAGCATGAAAGAAATACATAAAAGAGCTGTTGCAGGCGAGAACTTTGAGGAACTTGCCATTAAAGAATCACAAGACCCAGGCTCGGCTAAGAACGGTGGAAAACTCCGACTGTTTGGCCGAGGCGAGATGGTTCCACAATTTGAGAAAGTGGCTTACGAACTCAAAGACGGAGAGATTTCTGAGCCATTTGAAACCCAATATGGCGTGCATATCATTAAAAAGATTATGAGCAAGCCAGTAGGTACTTATCAAGAAAATGCTGAAGCCATCAAGGCAATGATTGAGCGTGACGAGCGCGGTACAATGGCAGCTAATGCAAAACTTGATAACATAAAGGTAAAATACGGATTTAAAGAAAATCCTGAACTTGAAAACTACATTAAGTCACAAATAAAAGACGCTGCCGGCAACGACAGCCTCTTTGTTGAGTCGTTGAAGAAATCAAATTTTGTGATTTTCTCGTTGGGCAAAGAACAAGTGACTATGTCAGAGGCAACACAATCAATGAAGCCGCGTAAAACCACATCGCCTAAGGGTGAGATGTTGATGGCAAAAGCAGCTGTGGCCGACAAAGCCAAGAAAGTGTTAACTGATAAGTATATCAACGAGATATATGAAACAGAGCCTAACTTCCACAACTTGATTAATGAGTATCACGATGGTATGCTCCTGTTTGAAATT